>DBVK01000070.1:2257-9774 GCA_002308135.1 Bacteroidales bacterium UBA1266 | reverse complement strand
GGGCGCCCAAACCGATGGGTTTGATGCCGAATTCCTTGCCGGCCTCAAAAACAGCGTCCCAGATTTTGTCAGCGTCTTCGTTGCGGAAATAGATTTCGCAGCCGCCCGATCCGGTGTAGCCGGTCGTGGAGAACAGCACATTGGGAATGCCTGCGAAGGTCAGGTGCTTGAAGGTGTAATATTCCATGTCTTCCACAGGGGTGTCGGTCAGTTTCTGCATGGCTTTGAGGGCCAGCGGTCCCTGTACGGCCAGCTGGGAGGTGGCGGCGGAAGCGTTGGTGAGCTTCACACCGAAGCCTTTCTCCTGATTCTGCTTGTTCACCCATGCCCAGTCTTTTTCAATGTTGGCGGCGTTGACCACCAGCAGGAACTCATCCTCGTGAATGCGATAGGTGAGGAAGTCGTCCACAATGCCGTTCTTGTCGTTGGGGAAGCAGCAGTACTGCACCTTGCCGTCGGTCAGGACGGAAGCGTCGTTGGAGGACACCCACTGCACAAATTCCAGCGCTTTGGGCCCTTTGACATAAAATTCACCCATGTGGGACACGTCAAACACGCCGACGGCTTTGCGCACGTGGAGGTGTTCGGCCACCACGCCTTCGTATTGGACCGGCATGTAGAATCCGGCGAACTCTACCATTTTCGCACCCAGGGCTTCGTGTCTTTTTGCGTATACAGTATATTGCATAGTGCTGAATATTAAATGATTAATAATTTTTAACTGTCTTATAGCGAAACTGCAAATGTAAATAAAAAATAGTTATCCCTGACGGATAGGCGTATTTTTTTCATGCCTTGCGCAGAGCGTCCGTTCAGCGGGTCATTTCGTAGCAGAGCAGGGCGGTGGCGACAGCGGCGTTGAGCGAGTCCACCGCATGCCCGGCGATGCGCGGAATGGACAGCTTCTCATGGACCAGCGCCTCCACTTCCGGTGAAATGCCGTGCGCCTCGTTCCCGATGACGACGGCCGAATGGGGGGCAAACGCTGTCTGGCGCATGTCATTGCCCTGCAGGAAAGTGCCGTAGATACGCCAGTTGTCCGGCAGTGTCGGAAGCCATTCGGCAAGCTGGCGGTAGTGCACGCGTACGCGGGAGAAGGACCCCATGCTGGCCTGTATGGTTTTGGGGTTGTATAGTTCAACGGTGTCGGAAGAGCATACGACATGGGAAAAGCCGAACCAGTCGGCTGTGCGGAGAATGGTGCCGAAATTGCCGCTGTCCCGGATGCCGTCGAGCACAAGCAGGCGGTCAGGAAGGGTGAAATCCGCGTCTTCCTGGAAATGCACACACGCTAAAATTCCCGGAGGTGTCTGCAATCCGCTGGCCATTTTGCACTCCTTTTCGCTAATGATTTGCAGATTAGGGATTTCTA
Source organism: Bacteroidales bacterium UBA1266 (assembly GCA_002308135.1). The sequence continues at coordinate 8,402 of DBVK01000070.1, read as the reverse complement.
CGTCCGGGTGCATCCTTGTCCAGGTCTCGGTGGCGTAAACGCCCTCCACGTCAAAGCCGCTGTGCAGCGTCTCCAGCACCGATTTGGCGCCTTCCACCACGAAGCGCCGGTGGAGCTGGCGGAACTTTTTCTGCTGCAGGGAGCGCAGCAGCTTGATTTCGTTTTTGGTCGCCATAGCCGCCGTTTAGTATTTGAACACGCTTCCTCCGAAAAATTCACGCAGTATGGAGGACAGGGGGACATCCTTTTCAGGAAGCTCTGTGAAATACTCCAGCAGTTTGATCAGCCTGCGTGCGTTGGTGTAGGCTTCGGAGGCTTCCGTAACCTTGTATAGCAGTTGCAGTGCGAATGGCTTGAAGATATTGAGCTCGCAACAGATGGCCGAGTTGAACATCTCGTCCGCGTTTTCCTGGAAGGGGAAAATCCAGCGCGCCTCCCCCCGGCGTACGCTGTCCCAGCGGAGCAGGGAGTTTTCCGCCGAGTAATTGCGGTAGCGTGCGTCTCGGATAATACGGCGTATCAGTCGGTTATCCGTGGAGTGTATGGGATTGTGGGGGTCGATGGCGGTGGTGGTGAGGGCGGAGGTGTAGATGCGGAAGCACTGGTCTTTGGCGATGGAGGTCAGCAGCGCGGGGTTAAGGGCGTGTATGCCCTCGATAACCAGAACGCTTTGGGGGTAGAGCTTCAGTTTTTTGCCTTTCCATAATTTGCAACCTTGCTGGAAGTCAAAAGTGGGTGTTTCAATCTCCTTCCCTTGGATAAGGTCTTCCACCTGTTCGTTGAACAGGGGCAGATCGATGGCGTTCAGGTGCTCGAAATCATGCTGCCCGTTTTCGTCTATGGGGGTTTGGTCTCTGTCCACGAAATAATTGTCCATGGAAATGGGGACGGGATGGTAGCCCAATACGCCCAACTGCATGGAAATCCGTTTGGCTGTGGTGGTTTTTCCGGAGGAGGAGGGGCCGCTCAGCAGCACGACCTTCACATTTCCCCTTTCGGCGATGCGGTCGGCGATTTTGGCGACTTTTTTTTCCTGCAAGGCTTCGGCGAGCAGCAGCAGCATGTTCCCCATGCCGTTGTTTATGACGTGGTTGATGTCGTTTACGTAGGAAATGTTCAAAATCCGGCTCCACTCCTTGTATTCCTTAAAAATGGAGAACAGTTTGGGAGAAGGCTTGTGTTCCAGCAGCTTTTCCGGTTCCGCCTGGGAGGGCATGGCCAGCAGCAGGCCGCTTTCGTAGGCTTCCAGCTGGAAGGTGGTGATGCAGCGGGTGGAAGGGGCCAGGTTTCCGTAGAAATAGTTGATGCAGTCGCCCAGATAATAAACGGAAGTGTATAGGTAGTTCCTGTCCTCAATCAGCCCTTTTTTGAAGGAGAGCCCAGAGGCTTCGTACAGCTGCAGCGCTTCCGGTGTGGGGATCTCCTTGTGCTCGAAGGGCAGGTCCTCCGCCACCAATTCGCGCATGCGCCGCTCAATGGCGGCAGCGGTTTGTTCCGTTACATGAAAGTCAGGATTGTCAAAAGTGCAGTATTTCCCGCCCGGCACGGCGTGCTTAATGGTAAGGTTCTCCGAAGGGTACACGTCCTTGCACGCCCGGTAGAGCATAAAGAGCAGCGAGCGTTCGTAAATGAGGTAGCCGGAGGAATCCGTGGCGTCGATAAAACGCACGACCTTGTTTTTATAAATCCTGTAGTGCAGGCTTTTGACCTCGTTGTTCACCAGGGCGGCTAAAAGGGGGCGCCCCGTTTCAATGTGCATGTCCCCGGCAATCTGCAGCAGGGAGGTCCCCATCGGATAAAGTTTTTTCTGCCGGTTGTTGGTGCAAATGATTTCTATCATGGCAAATAAGAATACTGAAAATCAAATAACGCTTATCCGTCCGTTTTGTTGTGCGGCGGATGTTTTTTCCTAATACAGCTCGCGCTCGCGCATTTGGGAATATTCGTTGTACAGTTCCAGACACTCCTCCCGCCCTAAAGGGACAAGGTAGCCGGNNAGCCGGAAAGCTGTTCCCGGCCTCCGAAAATCCGGTCGAACCGGCCGTCCCGGAAACCGATGCTGGCGTTGTCTGCTATGGTGCAGCCGTAGTATACCTTGCGGATGTTCGCCCAGAGGGTGGCGCAAAGGCACATGGAGCAAGGCTCTCCGGTGGTGTAGAGGTCACAGCCGCTGAGGTCGTGACTGCCGCGTTTCCTCCCCGCTTCCCGAATGGCGGAGATTTCCCCGTGCGCGGTGGCGTCGTGCTGACGGAGCACGCTGTTGTGCGCCCTGGCCACTATGATTCCGTCTTTGACAATGACTGTGCCGAAGGGGCCTCCCGCATGTGCGCGGATGCCTTCCCTTGCAACGGCGATGGCTTCTCTCATAAAAAACAGGGCATTGTTCTCCATACGTTTGTGCTTAAAATGAACGGTGATGCAAAGATAACGCAAATCTCCGTCGGAGCGTCTCCCGGAAAGGGTGTTTTTTGCACCGTGTTTTTTTCATAAACTTCAGGGGAGGCTTCAAAAATGGGGGGGCAAGGGCACGGCTTGGATACGGACAAGGCGGTTGATTCCTGGAAAAGCTCCAAACATTTTCGGGCAGCGGCACAATTTCCCGCCGGAAGCTGCCGTTGTGAAGGTGATAGTAGTTGGTTTAATTTGAAAGCTATGTGCAAGAAGGAAACAGATACCATGACCTCCATTCCGGACAATCCGTTGGCGGCGCCAGAGGCCGCATTCCCGCCTTTTGACCGCATCCGTGTCTCGCATTACCTGCCCGCTTTCCGCGAAAGCATGGCCGAAGTGCAGGCCGAGTGGGACCGCATTGCGGCTGATCCGGAGCCGCCGTCGTTTGGAAACACCATCGCTGCCATAGACAGGGCGGGACGCTGGTTTGCGTATGTGTCCGACCTTTTTTTCAATCTGCTGGAAGCCGATGCTTCCGAAGCGATGCGGGAGGCTGCTTCGGAAATAGTGCCTTTGGTTACGGCGCATGAGAATGCGTTTTACCTGCATGAAGGCCTTTTCCGCAGGGTGGAGGCTGCGCTGGCGCAGCCGGAGCCCTTAAACGGAGCGCAACGCATGCTGGCCCGGAAGACGTACGATGGTTTTGTCCGCCACGGGGCACTGCTGCAGGGGGAGGAGCGCGAACGTTTCAGCAGCCTTCGCCGCAGTTTGTCCCAGCTGTGTCTTACCTATAAAAATAACGTGTTGGCGGCGACCACGGCGTTTGAGCTTTATTTTAGCGCGGAGCGGGAGGAGGCCTTGAGCGGTATTCCGGATACCGAAAAACAGATTGCGGCGGAGCGCGCCCTGCGCAAGGGGCACGCGGTCGGCTGGCTGTTTGACCTGTCCCAGCCGAGCTACACGGCTTTCATGAAGCATGCCGCTCATCGCGGCTATCGGAAAAAACTGTACGAGGCCTACCAAAGCCGTGCCTTGGGCGGTGCGAATGACAATGCGCCCATTGTCAGGGAAATGGTCAATCTGCGGCTGGAAATGGCGCAGATGCTGGGCTATGCCACGTATGCGGACTATGTGCTGGACGATCGTATGCTGAAAACCACGGCGGAAGTGAATGCTTTGCTTCGCCAATTGTTAGAGGCCTACCGTCCGATAGCGGAAAAGGAAATGGCCGTGATTTCCGACTTTGCCGCAAAGGAAGGCCTGGAGGGCGGGATGCAGCCGTGGGACTGGGCGTATTACCAATCCCGCTACCAGGAGCGCGAATGCCGTTTCGACGAACAGCTGTTGCGCCCGTATTTCCCTTTGGAAAAGGTGAGGGAGGGCGTGTTCGCGCTGGCCGGACGTTTGTACGGGCTGGGTTTCCGCCGCAGGGAGGATGTGCCGGTTTACCATCCTGAGGTGGAGGTGTATGAAGTGTCGGAGGCGGACGGCACGCCGCTCGCGTTTGTCTACATGGATTATTTCCCCCGGGAAAGCAAACGTGGCGGGGCCTGGATGACTTCTTTCCGCGAGACGTGCCGCGGCACGGACGGGAAGCGGGTGCTGCCGCTGGTTTCCCTGGTCTTCAATTTCACACCGGCAACGGCGGATCAGCCTGCTTTGCTGAGCTTCCGCGAGGTGGAGACGTTTCTGCACGAGTTCGGGCATGCGCTGCACGGCATGCTGTCCCAGGCGGACTATGTGTCGCTGGCCGGCACATCCGTGGTGCGGGATTTTGTGGAGCTTCCCTCCCAAATCATGGAAAACTGGGCGCAGGAACCGGCATTTTTGGACTTGTTTGCCAAACATTACCGGACGGGTGAGGCCTTGCCTGAGGAATGGGTGCGCAAAATCAAGGAGCAGCAGCGTTTCTGCGAAGGCTATTTTTGCCTGCGGCAATTGAATTTCGGGCTGTTGGATATGGCCTGGCATACGTTGTCCTCCCCGTTTGAAGGCGATGTGGAGGCGTTTGAGGACAAAGCCACGCTTCCGGCACGCCTGCTGCCTCGGGTGCCGCACACGGCTATCAGTACGGCATTCACCCATATTTTCGGCGGAGGCTATGCCGCAGGCTATTATGCCTATAAATGGTCGGAAGTCCTTTCGGACGACGCTTACGAATCGTTTGCCCAAGAAGGGGTTTTCAATAGGGAAACGGCTTCCCGTTTCCGGGAGCATATATTGTCCAAGGGCGGTACGGCCGACGCCATGGAGCTGTATGTGCGTTTCAAAGGGCGCAAGCCCAGCCTGGACGCCATGCTGCACAAACATTGATTTCTTTTTGCACCCTGTTGGCCGGCCGCGATGCGAAAGCGTTTCCGTATTGCCTGTTGTCTTTTGTAATAAATTAATTTACAATTAGATAAATGTGTTTGAAAAAAGTGTTGAAGAAAAAGTGGGCAGGTGCCGCAGAGCTATTTTTTATTTTTGTACTTTTGCCTTTTCTAAATAAAAAGCTATGGGAGCCTTATACGACCAATTGAATGAGGATTTCCGTCTGGAGGAGGGCTTGAACGCCTGTATGAATTGCGGTGTGTGCACGGCCATCTGCCCGGCGGCGGAGTTCTACCATTACGACCCCCGCGCCATCTGCACCATAGTGCAGTCGCAGAACGACGAGGAGATTGAAAAACTGCTGAAAAGCGACACCATCTGGTACTGCGGGCAGTGTATGTCCTGCAAGACCCGCTGTCCCCGCGGAAACGCCCCCGGCATTGTCATCAGTGTGCTGCGCACGTATGCGCAGAAGCTGGGTTATTTTGTGGAAAGCGAGAAGGGACGGCAGCAGTATGCCATTGAGCAGACTGTCGGACAGAATATCCTGAAACGAGGCTATTGTGTGCATCCCGATATCGTCACGCCGGAGAAGCATCCGGAGCAGGGGCCGGTGTGGGAGTGGTATATGGGGCACATTGGTGAAGTCTCCCCCCGGTTTGGGGCAAAGTACCACCAGCAAGGCGCCGGCGCCATCCGCGATATTGCCGAAGCGGATTTGAAGGAGCTGGAAGCCATTTTTGAAGCGACGGGAGGGAAGGAGCTCTATCGTCAGATCGAGGAAAAGTCCGGGGACTATGCCCGGGAGCACGGGCTGCCGTTTGATGAAAGCTATATGCAGCGGATTTTTACAGAGGATTCGGGCTGCCATTCCCTATAAGCCGTATTGAAGTGACGCCAAACATGTAAGGATTATGCAGAAAAGATTTTGGAACGAATACCAGAAAGAGATTGCGGACGACCGCTTTTATTACGCCCGCAGCTGTATCCGCCAGAGTTTCACGCCCGGTGCGGAAGCGGCCTTTTTGAAAATATTGAGAAACAATCTGGGGAAGGATATCTATGACGATGCGCACCAGCATACCTGCACGGGCATAGGCTACCATACGGACATTGTGCCGTTCTACACGACGGCGACGGTCATGGCCCGATTGTTTTCCCTGATGACGGAGGCGGGCTACAAAAACTACATCCCCTCCTGCGTCACCTCCTTCGGCCTCTATGTGGAGGTGCTGGAGACCTGGAAGCACCAGCCGGAGACGCTTGAAAAGACCCGTGAATACCTTTACAAGGCGACCAAGCGGGAGTTCGAGGTGCCGGAGAATATCGTCCATTCCTCCGATGTGCTGTACAAATTCCGCAACGAGCTGAAGCCTAAAATGAAATACCAGCTGGTGAACCGGCATACGGGCCAGCCTTTGCGCGGGGTGGAGCATGTGGG
>DBVK01000070.1:172-2226 GCA_002308135.1 Bacteroidales bacterium UBA1266 | reverse complement strand
TGATTGAGGCTTGGGGCGGCGAGGTGGTCGATTACCCTGAACGCCGCCACTGCTGCGGTTTCGGTTTCCGCAACTACCTGGTGCAGGCCAACCGTGGCTATTCGGTGAGCAACACCCACAAAAAACTGGAGTCGATGGAGCCTTACCATCCCGATTTCATACTGACCAACTGTCCGGGCTGCAACATGTTCCTGGACCGNNTGGCAGTACACCATTTCCGAAATGGAGCACAAGACCTACGATACGGAGGGGAAAGGGATTCCGGTGCTTTCGCATGAGGAGCTTGCGGCGCTGCTGATGGGCTACGACCCTTGGGAGATTGGCTTGCAGATCCATCAGGTGCAGTGCGAAACCCTGCTGGACAAAATCGGAATAGAATACGATCCCAAGGGGAAATATGCGGACGCTTCCGGCAGGCAGCTGGCTCCGCCGGGAAAACCTTCCTGCCTTTGCGTTTGATGCGGGTGTGTGGTGACAAAAAGTAAAAACAACGAAGATGAAAGCGAACATAGCAGTGATTACCGGAGGCCATTCCGGGGAATATGAGATAGCCGTCCAAAGCGGCGAAAACATTTATGCGCACATTGACAGGGCGCGTTTCAACGCCTACCTGATCCTGATGAAGGGCAATTCATGGTCCTGCCAGGCCGGAGAAAAAAGCATCGAAATCGACAAGAACGACTTTACGCTGCCGCTGCCGGAAGGGCGCGTCCGTTTCGACGCCGTCTTTATCGCCATCCACGGCACGCCGGGCGAAAACGGCAAGCTGCAGGGCTATTTCGACATGCTCGGCATACCCTATGTGGGCTGCAAGGCGGATGTTTCCGCCTTGACCTTCAACAAGCATTTGTGCAACACCTATCTGAAAGCCTATGATGTGCGCATGACCGATGCGGTGCATCTGTACAGGCACGAACAGGCGGATGTTGACGCCATTGTGCGGAGGCTGGGGCTGCCCTGTTTTGTGAAACCTTGCGGTTCGGGCTCCAGTGTGGGTGTCACCAAGGTGTATAAAGAAAGCGAATTGTCGGAGGCGCTGAAAGAGGCCTTCCGTTACGATGAGGAGGCGCTGGTGGAGCGTTTTGTGCCGGGGCGCGAGCTGGCCTGCGGTGTGGTGTCGCTGCATCATGAGCCGCAGGTGATTGCCATCACCGAAATCTGTCCGAAAAAGGATTTCTTTGATTACGAGGCCAAGTATCAGGCGGAACTGTCGGACGAAATCACCCCCGCTGACATTCCCGGCAATTGGCGCAAACAATGCGAAGCGGAATCGCTCCGCATATACAAGGCCTTGGGTTGCAGCGGCATTGTCCGCATCGACTACATTGTCAATGAAGAGGGTTTGTTTTTCATTGAAGTGAACACCATCCCCGGACAGACGGGCGGCAGTATTGTGCCCAAACAGCTGGCCTGGCGCGGCTGGGACTTTGGTGAGCTGTGCACCCGCTTGCTGGAAGAGACGCTGGAAGGTCGCGGGCTATGATCCGCTCTTGGAGAGCGCATTGGAAAGGCCTCTCGTGCCGGGGTGGAGGAAGGGCATGCCTGCCGAAGCCTGCAGCGAGCGACGGCTCCCCGAAGGAATGGAGCGACACCTTAAGCCTGCTGCGCTGGGTGCTGATTGTACTGGTGGTGGCCATCCATACCCAGTTGGTGGCGGACACCGGCTGTACGGAGACTTTTTACGGTCGCGCCTACCATTGGACGGAACATGTGCTCTGGCTGGCCAATCCGCTGTTTTTTCTCATTTCCGGTTATTTGTTCATGGTGACGGAAAACGGCCTGACCTGGCGGGTTTGTGCCGGCAAATGGCGTCGCCGCCTGCGGACCTGGCTGCTTCCCTACCTTTTGTGGAATACGATTTTTCTGTTATACCACGTGTTTGTGAGTGTTGTCTGCCCTTCCGCTTTGGGGGTGGTGCCTCCGGTGGGGGATATGAGGCCTTTGGACTTCCTGAAAGCCTATGCCTGCATACGCGGGGCGGGATTCAATTCCGCCCCCATAGACGAGCCGCTGTGGTTCCTCCGCAACCTGATGCTGCTGGCGCTGCTGGCGCC
>DBVK01000070.1:0-145 GCA_002308135.1 Bacteroidales bacterium UBA1266 | reverse complement strand
TCCGATGGCTGTCACTGCTGCTGATGGCAGGTCTTGCTGCGCTTCCGCACACCTATGGCTTTGAATCGGATTTGCTTTATTTTCTGGCTGGCGCCTATCTCCGTGTATGGTTGGTTGGCCTTACGCCGCTGCTTCGGAGGCCGCT
>DBVK01000079.1:24205-24526 GCA_002308135.1 Bacteroidales bacterium UBA1266 | reverse complement strand
ACCTGCCAATGCTGTGGCCGCCAGAGGTGTGCGTGCATACAACAACTTATATGCACCCACCAACATCGCCTACATCGGTGCGGCGAAAAAAACGGTGGCTGACCTGATGACCGCTTCCACCAACAACGACACCAACACCACCAACGTGCTTCCGGTATTCAACAATCCGAAAGGGGACTTGACGCTGAGCAACATGATGACTTTCGTCTGCCCGACAGACCCCAATCTGCCCGCAGAGGACATCAACGGCACGCCGAGAGGCAAGGTCACCCTTTTGGGAGCTTACACAGCTGTGAGCGCCGATGCCGCCCTCTTGGATTT
>DBVK01000079.1:6897-24171 GCA_002308135.1 Bacteroidales bacterium UBA1266 | reverse complement strand
GGTCTGGACACCCTGACCTCCGCCACCATTTACTGGAACGACGGCACGGAACAGAAATTCCCGTGGAAAGGCTCCCTGGCCCCCGGCGCCACGGAAGTGGTGAACGTCGGCCAGTTCAAAGCCGTTGGCGACAAAATGTACCAGCTTACGGCTTGGGTCAGCGACCCGAACAATACCAAGGACGGCTATAACGGCAACGACACCATTCGCACCAGCCACTATAGCTGCAGCAACCCGTACGCCGGCGACTACATCGTCGGACCGAGAGGGACCTTCGCAACCATGGAAGAAGCGATAGCCCGTCTGCAAGACTGCGGTATCGACAAACCGGTACGCCTGTTAGTGATGGGCGGAACCTACGGAACCCTCACCATCAGCGGAATCATCCCTGGTGCCGACAGCAAGAACACCATCACCCTGATGCCTTTCAGGGATGATGTCGTCATCTTCGATGGCGGAAGCGCCGATGCCTCTCTGATTGTGGAGAACACCGCCCATTGGATTTTCGAAGGGCTGACCATCGGTAACACCACAGACGGATTGCGCGGTGTGGATCTGTTGGGCCATAACGAGGACATTCTCTTCCACGGATGTAACATTTTCGCCAACAAAACTACGACCAGCTCTTCTTACCGTTGCGTCAACCTGCCGAACGCCAGCGGCAGCCCTGTCACCGACTACCCGGTGGATGTGCGCTTTGTCGGCAACACCATCCAAGGCGGTTATTACAACTTCTACCTGTACTACATGGCCATCAACGGAACCAACATTGCCAATACATCCATGTACATTGACAGCAACATTCTCTCGGATGCCTACAACAGTGGTGCATATGTCTATTATTATGCACACATCAACAGTTTCTCCCACAACACCATCACCAACCGTACCAACGCTACCAGCACCTATTACGGGGTATATGCAAGCTACTACGGCATTTGGGACCGGATTGAGGGCAACCGCATCCGCATCAACAACACCTCCACCGCCGCCGGATTCTATCTGCAGAACTACCAGCAGTCTGCCTCCTATGCCAAACAGCCGGCCAACCTCTGCAACAACGAAATCACGATAACCGGCACCGGTACCAGGTACGGCATTTACATCACCTCCCCGAACGGTAACTGGGAAGTGCACCACAACACCGTTTACATTGAAGGTAACAGCACCATTTATGGCCTGTACCACACCAATGCGAGCAACAGCTACAAGGTCAACATGACCCGTAACATGGTGTTCTGCACCGGAGGCACCAACTACCCGCTCTATCTGACAGCCGCCAACGCAGGGGCAGCCAGGGGAAAACGTGAATACAACAACTTGTATTCCCCCACCAACGTCGCCTATATCGGTGCGGCAAAAACCTCTGTGGCCGATTTAATGACGGCTTCCACAAACAACGACAGCAACACCCTCAAAGTGCTGCCAGTCTTCAAAGACATTAATGTGAACCTGAGAGTGTCCAACGACGCCGACTTCCTCTGCCCGACAGACGCCAGCCTTCTGGCGGACATCACCGGCGCGAAGAGGGATACGGTGACCGCCATGGGCGCCTATGATCTCGCCCCGATTACTGTCGATGCCACGCTGAAGGGATTTGTCGGTCTGGACAAAGTGACCTCCAGTCCCGCCCAAGTTGCCGTTGTCATTTCCAACGAAGGGGAAAGCGACCTCAAAGAAGCCACCATTACCCTCTACATCAATGGCAAGCTCCAAAGCCCCGCCTACACCTACCGGCCCAAAACGCCGCTGGCCAAAGGCATGCTGGACACCGTCGTGATTAACAGCATCAATGTCGTTTCCGGCACCCATATCTTCAAAGCCATCATTGAAGCGAAGAATGAAATTGACCCCACAAACGACACACTGACCGATGCCATCGTATTCTGCCTCAAACAGCACGGCACTTTCGTGGTGGGCAACTCCCCGAAAGCCGACCTCTCGTTTGACGACATCAACACTTTCTGGAAAGAACTCGGCAACTGCGGTGTTGACGGAGACATCACACTCGAAATAGAATCGGGTGACTACACCATGGCGAGTGCATGGAGCTTCAACACCTCCATCATGAGCGGCTACCACCTGACGGTCACTTCCCAGGCCAAAAACCAAGACAGTGTGGTCATCTCCTATGGAGGCACCATTGCCGCCATACAGCTGAACAACACCAGTGACGTGACCTTCAGCCACCTCACCATCAGCAGTACCAAGACCTCCGCCCTCCATGCGGTAGGTATCAACGGCCCTGTGGAAAACGTGTTGTTCTACCGCTGCCACATCATGGTTCCTGCAACAGCCACCAATGGAGCCTGCTGTCCTGTAGGCACAGCCTCCGCATCCGCTGCCACCGATAAAGGCAGCATTTCCGCCACAGTGAACCGTCTGCATTTTGTGGGCAACACCATTGACGGCGGNNTGCCGCAACTTCTGGTTGAACGGAACCTCCACCAACCATCTGACCAACATCCGCATCGACAGCAACATTTTCCTGAACAGCTATGACCAGGATGTGAACCTGAACTATTGCGACACCCTCTCTTTCTGCGCCAATACGGATATTCCCAGACCTGGCATTAATGCGAACCATCAGGGTGTCACCATCGCCAACAGCGTGGTGGACAGCATTTGCGGAAACCTGATCAATTACAATGCCACCACGGTTGCCACGCACACTGGCGTCCTGCTTAACATCAGCGCCAGCACACCGGCATCCGGCAAACGCTTCCTGATCGCCAACAATGTGATCATTGGCAAAGTGGCCGTCGGATACTCGAACAGCATCGGCAATGTGGTGACTTTAAGCAATGTCCTGGCTGATTTCATGCACAACAGCATCTACAACAACAGGACCACGACAAACGCCACCTATTCCGTCAACTGCCTTAACCTGACAGGAGCCTCTTCGGATATCCAGGCCATAGGTAACCAACTCGTCACCATTGACCCCAACGAATTCCCGCTGCGTATAGACGCCACCATCACCACCTATGTCACCGATTACAACAACTACTGGAACAATGGCGGCAATGTGGCCCGCGACGGAAGCGCTTCCTATGCCACTTTGAAGGATTTGCAGAAGCTCACCGGCAACGACCAGAACAGTCTTTCCACAGCGCCTGCATTCAGTGACATCACCAACGGACTGCAGTTAAATGACTACGCTGCCTTCCTCGTTGTGCCCAACCTTGGTGTGAACACCGATATCCGGGGAATAACCCGTGCAAATGTGTCGGCCATCGGCGCCTACACGCCTGCCGATATGGACGCCGCCCTGCTTGACTTTGGGAAAACCAGCGTCGTCGTGAATCCGAACGGTGTTCCCAACGATTTGTACGTCACACTATACAACGCCGGTCTGAACACCCTGACTTCCGCCACCATTTACTGGAACGACGGCACGCAACAGAAATTCCCGTGGAACGGGAAACTGGCTCCCGGCGACAGCGAAGTCGTGCTTATCGGACAGTTCAAAGCCACTGTCGGCAGCTATTACGCTGTCAAGGCTTGGGTTGCCGACCCGAACAGCACAACGGACGGCTTTGCCGGCAACGACACCATTTACATGAACCAATACATGTGCAAGGAAGTCCTTGCCGGTGACTATGTCATTGGTAAAGGCCAGGATTTCGCCACTTTGGACGATGCTATCTTTACCCTTGCCCATTGCGGTGTGAGTGCTCCTGTCCGCCTGATGCTGACAGCCGGCACCTACGGAAGCACCACCTTTAGCGGAACCTTCCCGGGAACCGACAGCAAGAACACCATCACCCTCATGCCTTTCAAGGATGATGTCGTCATTTTCAACGGCGGAAACACCGCCTCTTCCCTGATTGTGGACGGTCTCGCCCACTGGGTCTTCCAAGGGCTGACCATCGGTAACACCAAAGACGGTCTGACCGGAGTGGAACTCAAGAACGGGAACGAGGACGTCACCTTCCGTGACTGCGACATCTATGCGAACAAGACCACCAGGGTCAAACCGACCACGAACGCTTCGTGCATAAGCGCCGTCAAACTGATCAGCGCCAACAATGCCACCGTTTATCCGGTCAATGTCCGCTTCATCGGCAACCGTATTGTCGGCGGTTCAGTCAACTTCCAGCTTGTCTATGCGGGTGGCTCACAGGCACAGATGCCTTACGCCTCCATTATCATTGACAGCAACATCATGAGTGATGCATTCTGCGCCAGCATCCACAACTCCTCTTGGTCTGTTGTCAAGAGCATCTGCTACAATACCATAACAAACAGAGCAGACGCTGACACCATGTTCACCGCCATCCACGGGAACACAAACGGCATCTGGGAGAAGATTATCGGAAACCGCATTCACCTCACCACCAACTTCACCGCTTCCGGCAGCAGCACCGCTCTCTACGGCATGATTTTCCTCAATGGGGCAAATACTTCCACCACCAATCCGTGCTATATTTGCAACAATGAGTTCCACCTTGCCTCCACCGGCACTGCCAGCAAAAGCATCTACGCCATGTATATAGGCACCACCGCCAATTGGGAAGTGCATCATAATACCATCTACACCTATGCTAACGCCGGAACAAGCTATGGCATCTATTCTTCCGCCAGTTCCAATGACAACTACAAACTGAATGCCACCCGCAACCTGGTTTTCTGCGACAACGCGGGAACACGTTATCCGCTCTATGTGAACTCGGCAGCGAATGCGGCAAGAATCAGAGGACTGCGTGAATACAACAATTTCTATTCCGCCACCAACGTCGCTTACATCGGTGGAGCGAAAACCACTGTGGCCGCTGTACAATCGGCTTCCAAAGACAATGACTCCAACACCATCAGCGTGATGCCGGCCTTCACTGATATGACCGTGGACTTGAGCTTGAGCAATGCGTTGAGCTTCCTCTGCCCGACAGACCCCAATTTGCCGGCAACGGACATCAACGGAACAACAAGAGCAAAGAGCACTGCCATGGGCGCCTATACAGTGGCTTTGNNCTTAGACGCTGCGCTTGAAGATTTCGGCAAAACCAGCCACTTTGCGAACCAAAGCGGTGACATAGACCTGTATGTGACCTTACGGAACGCCGGTCTGGACACGCTGGAATCCGCCACCATTTACTGGAACGACGGAACAATCCAAAAATACGCATGGAAAGGCAAACTGGCATCCGGTGACGACGAAGCCGTTCTCCTCGGCCAGTTCAAAGCCACTGGCGGCAACTCTTATCAGATTGCCGCTTGGGTGAGCGATCCCAACAACGGCAAGGACGGATTCAGCGGCAATGACACCATACGCACGAGCCATTACGTTTGCGCCGGACCTTTCGCCGGTGATTACACCGTCGGACCGAGAGGCGATTTCGCATCCTTGGACGAAGCGATCACCCATATGAATGAGTGCGGTATCAGCAAACCTGTGCGTCTGCAGATAATGGGCGGAACCTATGCTTCCCTTACCATTAGCGGAAGCATCCTTGGCGCTGACAGCAAGAACACCGTCACCCTGATGCCTTTCAAGGACGACATCGTTATTTATGACGGCGGAAGCGCCAACGCCTCCCTGATTGTGGACAACGCCGCCCACTGGGTATTCCAGGGACTGACCATCGGAAACACCACCGACGGTTTGAGAGGTGTGGATCTGATAGGCCAGAACGAGGACATCACCTTCCGTGGCTGTAACATTTACGCCAACGAAACGGCAACAGGATCAACCTACCGCTGCGTCAACCTGCCGAACACCAGCAGCAGCACCACCTTCCCGATGGATGTGCGCTTTGTCGGCAATCTGATTCAAGGCGGCTATTACAACTTCTACCTGTATTACACAGCCGGAAGCGACTATAACGCCATGGACAAAGCTTCCATTTTCATTGACAGCAACATCCTTAAGGACGCCTATAACTGCGGTGTATACTCCGGTTATCGTTCAGCTGTCAAGAGCCTGTGCTACAACACTATTTCCAGCCGCAGCAATCTCACGACCGCCTACAATGGCATCTACGGGCTCCAATACGGCATTTGGGATAGGATTATGGGCAACCGCATCCTCATCACCACCACCAACACCGCCTACGGCATACAGATGGCTACCTACCAGCAGGATATCAGGTACACAAAACAACCGGCCTACTTATGCAACAATGAGATCCAGCTATTAGGCAACGGAAACAAATACGGTATCTGCATCACAACACCGAACGGCAATTGGGAAGTGCACCACAACTCGATTTACATCCACGCCGACGGCACTGGCACCCTTTACGGATTCCAGCATACCAATACCGCCGACACCTGCATGGTCAATTTCAGCCGCAACATGGTGTACTGCACCGGAGGAGCGAACAACTACCCGCTCTATCTGACCGCTGCCAACGCTGTGGACAAGAGAGGTGTGCGTGAATACAACAACTTCTATTCCCCCACCAATGTCGCATTCATCGGAAAAGCAATGGCTACTGTAAACGCCCTGCAGACAGCAAGCGGACAGGACGCCAACACCATCAGCGTGCTGCCTGTCTTCAATGATACGGCTGTGGATTTGAGCATGGCCAATGACACCAGCTTCCGCTGCCCGACTGACAAGCCCGTACTGGAGGACATCAACGGGACAAGCAGGGGTACTGTGACCGCCATGGGCGCTCACCATTTCATTGTCCCCGCTATCAATGCCGGACTGAAGGGATTCGTCGGTCTGGACAAAGTGACACCGGAAACGGCCAGCCCGATTGCGGTGATTATCGCCAATGAGGGCAATACGGACATCACGGAGGCCATTCTCACACTATCCATTGAAGGTATTGATGAAAAGCCCTTCACCTATCAGCCCAAGACCCCGCTGGCCAAAGGCATGACAGATACGGTAGTGATTGCCAACGTCTCCCTCAAAGCCGGAACCTACAAGCTCCAGGCTGTCATTGACACCAAGGGCGATGCCGATCCTAAGAACGATACCATTGCGGACAAGCTCAATGTCACCGCTCCGGTTATTAACGCCGGACTGAAAGGATTCGTCGGCTTGGACAAAGTGACACCGGAAACGGCCAGCCCGATTGCAGTGATTATCACCAATGAGGGCGATGTGGACATCAAAGAGGCCACTCTTACGCTTTCCATTAACGGCAATAATGAAAATCCCTTCACCTACCAGCCCAAGAGCCCGTTGGCCAAAGGCATGACGGATACGGTGGTGATTGCCAAGGTCTCCCTCAAGGCCGGCACCTACAAGCTCCAGGCTGTCATTGTCACCAAGGGTGATATTGACCCGAAGAATGACACCATTGCGGACAAGCTCAATGTCATCGCTCCGGTTATTAACGCCGGACTGAAAGGATTCGTCGGCTTGGACAAAGTGACACCGGAAACGGCCAGCCCGATTGCAGTGATTATCACCAATGAGGGCGATGTGGACATCAAAGAGGCCACTCTTACGCTTTCCATTAACGGCAATAATGAAAATCCCTTCACCTACCAGCCCAAGAGCCCGTTGGCCAAAGGCATGACGGATACGGTGGTGATTGCCAAAGTCTCCCTCAAGGCCGGCGCCTACAAGCTTCAGGCTGTCATTGACACCAAGGGTGATATTGACCCGAAGAATGACACCATTGCGGACATTCTCTCTATCTCCGCTCCGGTGCTCAATGCCGCTCTGAAAGGATTCATCGGCTTGGACAAGGTGACATCCGGCACCGCCAGCCCGATTTACGTGATCGTTTCCAACGAAGGCGATGCGGACATCTCAACTGCCAGCATTTCCCTCTATCTTGACGGCAATATCCAGAAGCCCGCCTACACCTACCAGCCCAAGAGCCCGCTGGCCAAAGGCAAACAGGATACCGTCCTGGTCAATAGCCTCACCGTCAAAGCCGGCACCTACAAGATTAAGGCTATTATCAGCGCTACGGGTGATGCCGATCCGAAGAACGACACTATTGAGGACAAATTCAATGTCGCTAAAGTGTTTGACCTGGCTGTAACCGCGCTTATGCATCCGGACAGCATGGATTTGGTCGGACAACCTGTACAGGTGGCGGTGAGAATCACCAACAATGGAACCCAAACTGTCACCTCCGCAACCATCTATTATCTGTTCAATGCGGGTTCCACTGGCAGCGCCAAAATCCCGAACTTCACATGGACCGGCAGTCTGGCCCCAGGTCAGAGCGTAGTGGCCACCAGCGCCACCACCCAGACCGTCACCCTGAAACAGGGATTGAACACCATGAAAGTTTTCATCAATGAAAGGGATGAGGATGTGCACAACGACACCCTGGATGTGAATATCAACGCCAACAACCTGCCGCTTGATGCCACGCTGACCGAATTCATCGGCCTGGAGAACATCAACCCGGCCACATCCGAAGCTGTGAAAGTGGTGATCAGCAACAACAACCTCAAGCCTATTGAGTCAGCGGTCATCACCCTTTACATCAACGGTGTCGCCCAGAAACCGGCCTACACTTACCAGCCCAGAACCCCGCTGGCTCCCAAAGCCTCCGATACGGTTGAGTTAGGCAAGTACTCCTGCAATGCCGGCAGCGCCACCTTCATGGCTGTCATTGCCGCGAAGAACGACATCAATCCTAAGAACGACACCCTCAAGAAGAACATCACAGTGGAAGCCTACGACCTGAAACTGGATGCCATAGTGTCTCCGCAGGAAGTGACAGGTCCCGTGTGCTACAGCAGCTCGGTTCCCATTATCCTTACGATTACCAACAACAGCAAACGCGATGTGGATTTCAGCGCAGCCGCTTTGAAGATTTCCGTGAATGTGTCGGGTGCCGCCACCATGAACGCTGACACCGCCATCTCCAAGGGAACCCTGGCCGCCGGCAAATCCATGAACGTGCAGCTGAAAAACCTCCCGACCCTGGCCGAAGGCGAGTACAACGTTGCCGCTGAATTCGGTTACGCTTATGACAACGATATCACCAACAACGTCCTGAAGACCGTCTACCGCGTGTACCATATCGGTATTCCTTACGATGTGGACTTCAGCGCTATGCCTAAAGAGCTCGTGACCTATACGGAAAAGGGCAACGCAAACTGGCAACTTGGCAACAGCGGCAACCCCGTTCCCACATTCGGTAACGGATGCCTGAAGTTCACGGGTGAGTCGAACACCTCCAGCGTCGCTAACGTTACGCTGAACGGCGTTGACATCCAAGGCTTCACCGCTCCCAAGCTGAGCTTCTGGTACGCACAGGCAGCCATTGCGAAAGGCGACTCCCTGATTGTCAAAGCCACCACCGACGGAGGCCAAACCTACACCGTCCTCGGACGCATTGCCACGTTGGATACCGCCTACTACTGGAAACAGTACGACTATGACTTGAGCGGCTTCGCCAAAGAGAGCTGCCTGTCCATCGTGTTCCAGGCCATCAGCGGCGGCATCAACCAATACATTGACCGCATCCGCATTTCGGCCAGACAAGACGCCGCCATCACCATGCTTCCGTTGCAAATCGGCACACGGACGGCTTGCAGCAGCGATCCTGTCGAAGTGAAGGCTGTCGTGACCAACCTGACCACACTTGATCTCCCGCTGGTCAATGACACCATCACCATGAACGTCAGCGGCGCTATCCAGACCTCCAACATCTATGTCTACAACAAGACCCTCAAAGGAATGGAAAGCGACACCGTCACTGTCGGCAAGTTTGTCCCGAACGCCAGCGGCTTCTACTACCTTGAAATCGCCATGCAGTCCATGGACGACGACGCTTCCAACGACGTGACCCGCGACTCCAGCCTCTACCTGATGCAGGATTTGCGCATCAATTCCGTATCCGGCATCGACGAGCAGGTCGTGAAGAACGCCGGTGACACCGTGACTGTGACCGCCAATGTGGCCAACAACGGTAACACCGTTATCGGAAAGCTCTACGTCCAGATGAAACTGAACGGCACAGAAGTGATTACCGACACTGTCAACACCGCCCTGGGTATCAACGACACCCTCGCGCACACCATCAGTGTCCCCTACATTGTGCCCTTCGCCACGAAAGCCAACCCGACCTACACCTTGGAGGTCTCGGCCTTCTTTGACTGCGACGCGGACAACACCAACAATGCACTGAAACTTACCGGAAAGGTGAATGTTCCGGACACCGTTGACCTGTACATGGTGGCCATCAGCACCACCGATCCCGCACAAGGCAAGACCGAACTCAAGCCGACTGTGAGCGTTGGCAACACGGGCAATACGGACGCCACCAACGTCAAAGTGCATGTGACGGTATACGACAACAACATGACAGTCCTCACGACTTTGGAGGAGACCGTCGCCAACCTGCCGATGAACGACACCGTGGATGTTGCCTTCACGCAATCCTACACTGTGCCCAACTACACCGGCACCTATACGATGGTCGCCTGCATTGAGGCCTACACCAACGATGCCGACAACAGCAACGACACCCTCAGCGCTTCCTTCGCCTGCACCAAGGATAGCACGGGCATACGCAACCACAACGCCATCAGCTGGACCATGGGACAGAACATCCCGAACCCGGCGGCTTACGTTACGCGCATACCGTACACCCTCCCGCAGGAAGGCAACGTCACATTCCACGTGATGAGCATGAGCGGCCAAGTGCTGTACCGTCAGGAATTCCGTTCCGAAGCCGGACAGAACAGCATTGAGCTCAACACCAGCGACTGGGCGGACGGCATCTACTACTACAGCATGGAATACCAGGGACAGCGCATCGTGAAGAAGATGCAGATTGCCCGGTAAACGTCCGCTTATGTGAAACGAAAAGCGGCGCGAAAGCGCCGCTTTTTTTTTGCCTTGTGATTGTTTGGAACTTGCATGCGGCCGATGGGGACGCGGCAAGTGGGGTGGTCTGAAGGCAGGTTAGGGTTTAAGCCTTGTTCCAGAGGGTTTTGGAAAGTTCACCCTATCGTTTCATCACTTTCCCGACAGCGTTCAGCCGGTTTCCGTCCCAAGCCTTGATCACATAGAGGCCTTTGGCATAACGGGATAAATCCAATACGGCAATATCGTCCGAAACTTCAATCGTTTCCAGGAGTTTGCCATACATGTCAAACAATTGGAGGCGGGTGCATTGCACACCGGTGACGTTCACTTTCCCGTTGGTCGGATTGGGATAGTTACGCAGCATTGGTATGCTTTCCGCTGTAAGGACGCCTACGGAAACGGTTTTCCCGTTGACAAATTCGCTTTCTCCGAAAGCGCAGATGCTTTTTACTCTCCAGAAATAGGAGAGGCCCTGACGGCAGTTGATTTGCACTTGCCGGCCGTTGGTGTACAGCTGCTGTGCTGTGTCGCCCACCATGCCATATTCCACCATAAAGGATTTTACGTTTTCCCCTCCATTCCAGCGCAGTGTCAGTGTTCCCGCGAGTATGTCGGAGGAAAGGTCCTTGGGGGCGCCGCAGGTCTCCGAGGAGGAGAGCTGCCATTTCAGAATGGGGAACCCATTGTTTATGGCCGTATGGTAGTCCGCTTTCCAGACCGGTGTGACAAGTCCCTGATTGAGTTTGGAGAGGAATTGCGAGTTGCGCATGCCTCTGTCGTTTATCCCTTCATTGCCGGCATTGGCGTAATTGTCCCCAATGGCGTTGCTTAATTCGGTGGCGTCCGTGTTGAACCAGCAGTTGGTCAGGATGGTCTCTTCCGCACTGCCGATAATGGCGCCAACCGCTGTCCCCTGCGCACTGACATCGGCGACAACATAGCTGTTGCGTACCGTGGCCTGGTTGCTGCAGCCCACCAGACCGCCTATGTGGTTGTTGCCGCTGATGGTGCAAGTGCTGTAGCATCCGGAAATGATGGAAGCGTTGCCGCTATGCTGGTATCCGACCAGACCGCCGCAATAGTTGGAACCGGACAGCGATCCTCCGCGGACATAGCAGTCGCGTATGGTGGTGTTCGCGGCATATCCCACAATGCCTCCGGTGTAATTGCGACCGTTGGCGCGAATATTGACCAATCCCATTTCAAACAGCACAGCCCCGTCAGTGTAGCCGAACAGTCCCTGATGCTGGCTGTTGGGCTGGTCTATGCAGAGATTGGCAATCTGCAGCCCGTTGCCGTCAAAGGTGCCTTGGAACGGGTGGTCAGGATAGGAGCCTATGGCTGTCATATTGTTGGAGACATTCTGCGGCAGGACGATGTTGTTTATCAGGCGGAGGTATTTCCCGGCAAAGGTATTGCCGTTATTGCATTGGTCAGCGACCCAGCGGAGCATGTCCGCATTGTGGATATTGATGGTGTCCTCGTTCAGCCAGGAGACTTCAAAACGCTGGAAATCGCCATAATAGGTGTCCGTCCCCGCTGCTGACGAGAAGGAGATCCAAGCTTGGTACTCGTAGGTTGTATTGAAAGTCAGGGCATAGAGTGTCAGTGAAAAATCATTGGCGTTTCCTTCCGCCTTAAGCGTGGTGAAAGCGCTATCCCCCACGGGACGGAAGCGGAATCCCTTGCCCGCTACGTTTGCATCCCCGACAGTCATGCGCCCGTTCAGGGTGGCGGAGGAGACGCTGATATTGGTAGCCGGCAATGTGGCGACAGACACATCCTGTGTGGTGAAGTCTTGGTTTTCCCCGTAGAGTGTGTAAGCCCCCATTGTGCAGAAGGCACGGTAGGTATACGCTTTGCCCGGAAGCAGTCCGGACACGTTTTTCGCGACGGTTCCACTGTCGGTTACGCTTTCTTTTTGATAGGCTGTGTCTGTTGCCAGCTTGTACTCAAACCCTTTCATTTGGACAACAGCATCCCCTACGTTGAATGTGCCATGGAGTGTGGCCTGCGATTGGGTCACATTGGAGGCCGCAGCTGTGGCTACCGAAACGGCCTGGGTGGTGAAACTTTCTTCTTTCCCGTTCCGGGTGCCGCAGCCGGCAGAAAGTGCATGTGTTTTGTAAATATAGGAAGTGGAGGGATGCAGGCCGGATAGCGTAAAGGCAAGGGTGTCCGCCAAGACGCTGCATTTGACAAATGTCCAGCCGGTGTCTCCAGTCATTTGATACAAGAATCCCGCATAGGTTACAGAATCGTTTTCGACTTGCAAAAGTCCCTTTAAAACGGCATGGGATTGGGTGACATTATCCGCGTTTAAAGTGGTGGTTTTAATCAGTATGCCGCTTAATACAGGATAACCGTCATTCGCAAAAGGCGTGACATCCTGCAGCCATGCGCAGGAACCGTTGTTCAGCAGGGATACGAACGATGCTTTCCGCATGTCTTCACCGCTCATGGACGTCCCACCGTAGTTGTTGTTTCCACCACAGCTGGAAAGATAATAGCAATTGTCCACTGTGTCCGCTCCGTATCCTACCACTCCTCCGCCGTAAGTCGTCTTGGTGGCGGAAATCGTTCCTGTGTTGTAGCAGTTGGTGACGATGGCATAATAATAAGAGAATTGTTTGGAAAAACTGCCAAGAATTCCTCCACTAAAGGCACTGTAATTGTAACTTGAAGAAGCAGAGGCTTTCCCTGTGTTAAAGCAGTTGGTGATAATGATGTCCCCATCTTTCATGTACCCTACAATCCCTCCGGTCGTAGCTCCGTAGCTGGGGGCATTGGTGAGAATGTCCCCGGTGTTGTAGCAGTTGATAACGGAATTCTGTGACGATTTGGCATAATAACCTAGAATACCTCCGGCATAGGCGCTTTGTTTGGAACAAATGACAGTAACACTCGTGGTATTATGACAGTTTGTAATGTGCAGACCGGTTTCCCCGTAATTGCCGCCGTAACCGACAGCCACGATTCCTCCGGCAAATGCGAGGCCAGTGCCATTGCTGGAGGAAGTGTGGATATAGACTTCTCCGGTATTGCTGCAGTTGGTGACGGTGGTGTTTGCATCATCGTTTACGTAGGCTGTTCCTATGATTCCGCCCACAGCATTGGAATTGGAAGATAATTTTCCGCTATTGTGGCAGTTGGTAAAAGCGCTTCCTGTACTGTTGAAGGCTGAGATTCCTCCGGTAATGGCGGATCCGCTGGATCCGTCGGATGTGGCGGAAACATAGCCCTCATTGTGGCAGCCGGTATAGGTGCCTGCTCCGCAAGCTGAGATTCCTCCGGCATAGGAATGGGCGCTATATTGGGCGCTGGAGATGTAAGCGGTGATTCTCCCTGTGTTGTAGCAGTTGCTGAAAGATAGCGTGTCGCCTCCGTATCCTGAAATCCCACCGGCATAGGCTTTGCCATTGGAACCTGTGGCATGGGAGGATGAAATAGCCCCTGTGTTGTAACTGTTAGTGACACAAATGATTCCTTTTATATTTCCTAAAATCCCTCCGGAACAGATGAGCGCGCTATAATTGGATGAGGAAGAGGTGGAGGTGTATATCTCCCCTGTATTATAACAGTTGTCAACGGTAATGGCGCCATTTCCGGATCCTATGATTCCTCCAGCGGCAAAATAGGGGTTGATTGTTCCTGAAGTGGAAGCGGCGGGAGCGGCCTGAATCTTTCCCGAATTGTCACAGTCGGTGACGGTGACATTGTTATCGGCGTAACCTATGATACCCCCGGCATAGGTGGATCTTTTGTAGGAGGCGGAAACCTCAACCGCGTTGTGGCAGTTTTTCACTCTTGTGCCGTTGGCCGCATAGCCGATGATACCTCCCGCAAATCCGTTGGTGGTAATGAGCTTATATCCGCTGACGCTCAAATTCTCCACACTGCCTCCGGAAACGCGTCCGAAAAGACCCAAGCAGTCCATGGCA
This sequence comes from Bacteroidales bacterium UBA1266, assembly GCA_002308135.1. The sequence continues at coordinate 9,486 of DBVK01000079.1, read as the reverse complement.
TTATTGATATATAAATTGGAAACGGTATGATTGTTTCCATCGAAATGGCCGCCGAAAAGGAAGGCGAGTTTTCCTATGGGTGACCATTGGTAGTTGTTCAAATCCACATCGGTCATCAGTTTGTAGTGATGGTTCGGGTTGGATACTTTTCCGCCGAGGGTGTCCAATCCTTTGTTCACCCTCTCGGCGAGATAGGCCAGCTGTTGGGCGTTTTCAATCAGAAAGGGGTCTGTTGCCGTTCCTGTTCCCTGTGTCCAGGGGGAGGTGGTGCCGTCCCAGACGGAAACCTGCGCTTCAGCGCAGGAAGCTGCGATGGTCAGGCATAAAAACAACAGTAGATTTCTGTTCTTCAATACGGTTTTCATGGTGAATGATTTTGTTATAATGTTGATAAAAAAATATTGTTATTTCCTGTAAAGGAGTGGGAATGTCCGGTTTAATCCTTCTGCTGCAGGCGCACCCAGCCGGTGTAAAGGCCGTTTTGCGCGAGCAGGCCGCTGTGGGAGCCGCGTTCAGCGATGTGGCCTTTGTCCAGTACAATGATTTCATCCGCCTTTTGCACGGTGGAGAGGCGGTGTGCGATAATGACGGCGGTGCGTCCGGGAAGGATACGGTCAAGCGCTTGCTGCACAAGATGTTCAGAAGCGCTGTCCAAGGAGGCTGTGGCTTCGTCCAGCAGCAGGACCTGGGGTTTGCGGAGCAGTGCGCGGGCAATGCTCAGGCGTTGGCGCTGCCCGCCGGAAAGGGTCAGACCGTGGTCCCCGAGGACGGTGTCATAGCCTTCCGGCAGTTCGCTGATAAAGGTGTCAGCGTTGGCCAGACGGGCGGCTTCCTTCACTTCCTCCAGCGGGATGTCCTCCTTCCCGAAGCAGAGGTTGCGGTACACCGTGTCGTGGAACAGCACCACCTCCTGGCTTACCAGCCCCATCAGTCCGCGCACATCGGAAATCACATAATCGCGTATGTCGTGCCCGTCAATGAGGATTTGCCCCTCATCCGTATCGTAGAAACGCATCAGCAGGTTGGTCAGCGTGGTTTTCCCGGAACCGGAAGCGCCTACCACGGCGATGATTTTCCCTTTGGGAATGCGCAGATTGAAATGCTGCAGCACCGGTTTGCCCTCTTCGTAGGAGAAGCTTACGTCGCGGCATTCGATGGCGTCCTCCAGGTTTTTCAGGGGAAGGGCGTCTTTCTTTTCCACAATCACTTCGTCGGAATCTATGATTTCAAAAATCCGGCGTACAGAGACCATGAATTTTTCAATGTAATTGATGTTTTTGATGAGGGTTTGTACGGGGGAAATCAGTTTGGCGAAAAGGATCACAAACAGAATCAGGGTGTTCGGATTCAAGTGCGCACTGCCTTTAAGCAACAGGCTGCCACCGGTGAAAATGATCAGGCAGAGGCTGAAAATGGAGAGCATTTCGGAGAGAATGCCGGAGAGCTCTATCCGTAGCAGCACTTTGTTGGTGATTTTGTTGAAACGCAGCCCCATCTGGTGGAAACGTTCCGTGAAATAGCCGATGGCGTTGTATCCCTTGATGATGCGCAGACCGGAGATGCTTTCCTCGTAGGTCGCGTTGATGAGACTGAGCTGTTCCTGCCCTTTTTTGCTGTTCCGGCGCACGCTTTCGTTGATTTTGGCGGCAAGGAAGGCGGTGGCGGGGAACACGATAAAGGCCGCTATGGTCAGGGTGGGGCTGATCATCAGCAGGGTAATGCTGAAAACCAGGATTTGGAAAGGTTCCCGGGTGAAGACGAGTATGCTGTTTTTCACCACGCTGCACACTTCCTGCATGTCCGCGTTGAGCCGGGTGATGATGTCTCCGCTGCGGTGGGTGGTGTAAAAGGAGAGGGGCAGCACCAGCACCCGTTGGAACAATTCGTTGCGCACATCACGCATGGCGTTCAGACTGACCGGATTGAGGAAATACAGGCCCATGAAGCGGAAAAAGTTGGAAAGCAGGGCGCAACCCAGAAAAAGGGAGGATACAAAGAGCAGGGCGTAGCCCATGCTGTAGTGCTGCTGCAAGTGCGTGAGGTAGTAGGACAGGGTGTCTATAAGCGCGTCCGCGCTAAGGCCCGGCTCCGGCTTCACCGTAACCGGATCGCTCAATCCGAACAAAATGGAGGCGAAGGGGACAATCAGCCCGAAGGTGAAAAGCGCGAAAAAGGCGTAAAGCAGGTGGCATGCGAGCGACAATACGGTGTATCCGCTATAAGGAAGGCTGTATCGCAGTATGCGTGCATAGGGTTTCATGGGCTGTACGGGGGGTTAGAGCGGTATGTGGATGATTTCCTTTTCCGCGAAGCAGGGTTCGGAGAACCAGCAGGAAATGGGGTATTCGTAATACGTTTTCACGGGCAGGTCTTTCAGCTCTTTTTTCAAATCCCCGCCCTTGAGGTACAGAATGCCGTTGGCGATGGGATGACGGGAGACAGCCAGCGCTTTTTTGCGCACCCATTGGTAAAAGGTGGGCAGATCCGTCACGGCACGGCTTACGATAAAGTCGTATTTTCCCTTAAGCGCTTCCACGCGGGTGTTTGCCGTCTGGACATTGTGCAGTTCCAGCGCTTGCGTCACGGCTT
>DBVK01000079.1:0-6885 GCA_002308135.1 Bacteroidales bacterium UBA1266 | reverse complement strand
GATTTTCTTGCCGATGGAATCCACAAGCTCAAAAGAGGCCTCGGGGAAGAGAATGGCCAGGGGGATGCCGGGAAAGCCTCCGCCCGTGCCGACATCCAGGATGCGGCTCCCCGCTTGGAAGGAAATCAGTTTGGCGATGCTGAGGGAATGCAATACATGGTTGACATACAGGTTTTCAATGTCTTTTCTGGAGATTACGTTGATTTTTGCGTTCCATTCCGTGTAAAGCGGACGGAGCATTTCCAATTGTTTCCATTGGGTTTCCGTCAAACCGGTAAAATATTTCCGTAGCAATTCCATTGTATGTGGCGTTTTTTGTGGCCCTTCCTATGAAAAAAAATCAGGATAAAATACCCATAAAATGCAAAGGTAGTCATAAAAGGGATAGGAATGGCGGGGTGTGGAAAAAAACGGTGGCGATGGGAAATCATAATGGATAATGTGTTACTTTTGCAGTGCGTTGTAAGAAATATTATCGTGCTGTCAGACAAATACATACTGCTTAACCGAATCCAGTCGCCCACCGATCTCAAGCGGCTGCCGCTGGAGAAGCTGCCTGCCCTTTGCCAGGAAATCCGCAGCTACATCATTGAGGTGGTGTCGCACAATCCGGGGCATTTGGGCGCGAGCCTTGGTGTGGTGGAACTGACAGTGGCGCTGCATTATGTGTTTGATTTTCCGGAGGACAAACTGGTATGGGATGTGGGGCATCAGGCGTATGCGCATAAAATTCTGACCGGTCGCAGGGATGCCTTTGTGGATAACAGAAAATATCATGGTATCAGTGGGTTCCCAAAAATGTCCGAAAGTGAATACGATGCGTTTGGGGCGGGGCATGCCTCCATCTCCATTTCCGCTATGCTGGGTATGGCTACGGCTTCCTATCTTTCCGGCAATGAAAGCCGTCAGCACGTGGCAGTCATAGGTGACGGCGCCATGACGGGGGGCGAAGCTTTCGAAGGCCTGAACAACGCCGGTATCGCCAAGGCCAACATGCTGGTGATTCTGAATGACAACGGCATGGCTATCGATCGGAGCGTGGGCGCTTTGAGCCGTTATCTGCTGCGTATCACCACTTCACCGGCGTACAACAGGGTGAAGAACCGTGTGTGGCGAAGCCTGACAGGCAAGGTGCGCCGGGTATTTCAGAATTTGAGCAACACGTTGAAAAGCAGTATTTTGAAACAAAGCAATTTGTTTGAATCCTTGGGTATGCGGTATTTCGGCCCTGTGGACGGGCATGATGTGATCCGTCTGGTGAAGGTGTTGAGCGATGTGCGCCGCATACAGGGTCCCAAGCTGCTGCATTGCCTTACGGTGAAAGGGAAGGGTTTGTCCATGGCGGAAGCGCATCAGGCACAGTATCATGCGCCGGGTTTGTTCGATCCGGTTTCCGGACATATCCTGGAAAAAAAGCAGGAACCCGACGCCAAGGAGAAATACCAGGTCGTTTTCGGCAAAACCCTTTGCGAAATGGCTGCTTCCAACGATAAAATCATCGGCATCACACCGGCCATGCTCAGTGGAAGCTCCCTGGACATCATGCAGGCACGTTATCCGGACCGTGTGTTTGACACCGGTATCACCGAACAGCATGCCGTGACTTTCTCCGCAGGTTTGGCGGCAAGCGGCTACCTCCCTTTCTGCGCCATTTATTCCACTTTTCTGCAGCGCGCCTACGATCAGATTATCCACGATGTGGCGTTGCAGAAACTTCCGGTGGTCTTCTGCATTGACCGGGCCGGCTTGGTGGGGGAGGACGGCGCCACCCACCACGGTTTGTTCGACTTGGCCTATTTGCGCTGCATTCCGAATATGGTTGTTTCCTCCCCGCTGAACGAAAGCGAGTTGCGTAACCTGATGCTGACAGCGGAGGCTTCCGGGCAGCCCTTTGCTATCCGTTATCCCCGGGGCAAGGGCGTGCAACCGGACTGGCAGACAGTGCCGGTGCAGCGGCTGGACATAGGCAAGGGACGTTGTGTGCGGGAGGGCCGCGACGTGGCGGTGCTCTCCATAGGCCCGATTGGCAATTTTGCGCTGGAAGCGGCGGACCGGCTGGCAGCGGAAGGTGTTTCGGCAGCAGTGTACGATATGCGTTTCCTCAAACCCATAGACGAGGATCTGCTGCATGAGGTTTGTCGGCGTTTTACGGCCTTGCTGACCTTGGAGAACGGTGTCCGTATCGGTGGCCTTGGCAGTGCGGTCAGTGAATTTATGACAGCGCACGGCTACACTTCCCGTTTGGAAACCCTAGGGGTGGACGATTATTTCGTGGAACAGGGCAGCGTGCCCGAATTGGAGGCGGAATGCGGTTTGGATGTGGAAAGCATCACGACTGCTTTGCGCAAACTGGTTTCCTAAGCGGAAATCACCCTATCCCCGTCATGGCCTTGACCGCTTCCGGATCCATGCCTTGTGCCAACAGATTGCGTGCGATTTCCCGGGCCTTGGCCTTCTCTCCCGCTTCCCTTCCTTCTATCAATCCTTCCGCTTTCCCTTGCTCCAGGCCTTCTTTCAATCCTTCCGCCTTCCCTTGCTCCAGACCTTCTTTCAATCCCTGCTGCCTTCCTTCCTTCAGGCCTTGCTGCTTTCCCTTGCGGAGGCCTTTGCGAAGGCCATTGTGCTCCGCTGTCTCCAAGCTGGCGCCCTGCGACCACTGCGCGTCCAACTCCACCTCGTAGTCCGAGGCTTCGGAGCGGCTCAGGCGACGGAACTCCGCCGCTTCGAAAAAACGGCTGAACACCTGCTCCTCCATGCCTTCAGGAGGCCGTTCCAGGCTGTTCATGTTGCGCATCGCGTACAGCCATTTCTCCAGGAAACTGTCCTTCCCCGTCAGCGTTTGGGGAAATTTCGGAATCTCCAGGTAGATGAAATGCAGCTTGTCCGAGAACTCCTTTCCTGTCCGCACATCGCACAGCTTCACATCCCGGCGGTAGCGCTCCGGTTCGCTGTCCTCCAAAACGAAGTCCAGAAAACTGATGATGTACACCTTGCGCAGACGATAGTTCCAGCCGAAGCCTTTCTCCGCCTGCTCCCGTATGGGGAAGGTGGCGTAAAAGAGGCTGCGCTCCCGGTAGTGTTCCTGGGAGTGCACCTGCATCTCCACAATGATGTACTCGTCTTTTTCATTTTTGCAGTAGACATCGAACATCGCCTTGCGCTCCTCCCGATAACGCCCCTGCTGCTCCGTGTTAAGGTAAGTGATCTCCCGGAAGTCCTCCTCCCCATCCAGCAGCGCGTTCAGGAAGCTGAGCAGCAGCTCCTTGTTGGCCTCCGTGCCGAACAGCCGCTTGAAGGCGAAATCCGACCGGAAGTCGATGTAGGTGGCAGGAAACAGAGGGTCAAACATCTTTTTTCTTTTTTTGTCATTTCTTGTTTTTTCGGGTTCCCCCGTTTTTTTTTTCATTTTTCCCGGTTTTTTTAAGGATTAGTGTGTGAGTTGCCTGCGTCCCGTTCCCGCGGAACGCATTTGCAAAAATACACAAATTCCACTTACGAAAAACAAACGTTCCGCTTTTTTTCAGCATTGGACAGAAAAAAAAACGGCAGTGGGGGAACCCGCTGCCGTTTCCTGTAAAGGGGGAAGGCTTATTCTTTGACGAATTTGGCTTCCATGCTGCCTTTCTCGGAGAGGATTTTTATGATATACAATCCGTTGGATAGGCCGGAAATGTCTATGGCGGTATGCATTCCGTCCACTTTCAGCTTGCGGACAAGCTGCCCCGTGGCAGTATAGATGATTACATCGGAAAGGAGGGCGTCGCCTTCAATGTAAATCATATTGTTTGCGGGATTGGGATACATTTTCACCACATTGGTGAGAGCAGGAGTCACACCGTCATGGTCGGGGCCGAACACCGTGTAATAACCCCAGGTGAAGCATCCTTCGTTGTTGGCTTCCTGTACCAGCACAGAATAGGTGCCTATAGGGAGGTTGGATATGGTGGCCGTGGTCTCACCGTTGTTCCACAGGTAGGTGTAGGGCGGATTTCCAGCCGTGACATTGGCTGTGACACTGCCGGTGCCGTTATAGATTGAATAAGAGCTGGAATTGGTTCCGCTCATGGAGACGGCGATGTTGCAACCGGCGGGGTTCACGGTGAAGGCGCCAACCTTTTGGCAATCGTTCGCGTCGGTGACGGTCACGTAATAGGTGGCCGGTATCAGGTTGGTGATGGTGGAGGTGGTGCCAAAGTTGCTCCAGAGGTAGTGGTAAGGTGCTGTGCCGCCGTTCGGGGTGGCGGTGGCAGTGCCGTCCATGGCGCCGACAGCGGTTTCGTTCGTGCCGGTGACGGCTATGTTGAAGCCTTCGCAGGAAGGCAGGTTGAACACGATGTTGTCGATATAGAATTCACTGCCTGCCACTGGTGCGGGAAGACCCAGTTCCGAAGGGGAGGGGGTTCCAGGGAAGAGCCTGGAGTAGTCGGGAATGGAGCCAACGCTGGAACAGATGAAAATGTTGATTTTGTCCGGTTGCAGTTCCGAGGAATACACAAAGGGAATATTGACATGTGTCCATTTCTCCACGGTGCTGTTCACCTCAAAATAGCATTCTCCAATGGTTTCATCCTCTTCGCTTTGGTTGTTGTAGCGCGTGAGTTCTACATGGAAGCAGCAGGCGTCATTGCCTTTAGGGAAGGCTTTGTAGATAAAGTCCACGGAAAGCGGGCGTTTGGTGTAGCTGACCCCATTGCCTGCAATGTCGCCGAGTTGGATGAATCCGCCAATCGGGTTGGGGAAGGGAAGCGAGATAAACCCGAGTTTGAAATCAGGGCATTCAGGGCAGCTGTCCGTCACTAATTTCAGAGAGGCTGTGCCCTCTCCCGGATCGGTGGTTTCCTTGAAAGCGGTTTGTGCACCACCTCCGTCCATGCTCAAATCGTTGGAGGTGGTCCAACCTGTCGGTTCGTCATCGCTCCATTTTTCGAAATTCAGGTTCTCGGGCGTGGTTTGCGCGTGGGCGCTCATGCCTATTGCGACAGCCAGCACAACGCTAAAAAAGATGTTTTTTCTCATGTTTTTTGAATTAAGAATTAAATGAAATTAAGTTATACGAAATCAAATGCCTAAACATTTGGCAAAAATAGGCATGAAATCAATGCCTGTCACAAAAACAGCGTCGCTTTTTTTAACTTTTTGAAATGGTGGGTGGTACTGGAAATCAGGCAGTTATTGAAAGTTTTCAACATGTTCCGTAAAGGAACAGGCCGGCAAGGGCGGAGAAAAGCAGCATCAGAATCGGATTCATTTTGAAGGGAAAGGCAATCAGGCAGGCGGCGAAAATCACCCAGCCCAGGCGTCAACAATAACCTGACGGATCACCATTACGTTTCGTTTGTACGGAAATTAAATTATTTCAATTTTTTTTCCAACGCGGTTTTGATTTTGCGGTATTTTTTGATGGCCGCATCATCTTTGGTGGCAAAGGGGTCCGCCAGCATCTCCAGTTTCAAGTTGACGGCATAGTAATACAGGCCTGCCAGTTCATCGGGGTCAACGGCGTTCTCGCAGATTTCAAGGCATTTGTCAAGGTTTTCCCTGGCTGATTTCTCATCCCGGTCGTCCAGCATATAATAGTAGATGGTTGCGGCGCTATAGTAGCTGCGGGCGATATCCTGCTCCGTTTCGGCACGGTTGCCGTCACGGTACATGGGCAGCATGATGCTTATACAACTGTCGAACTGGCTGAGGGCCATCTGATACCATTCCATGTCCACATAGACCACACCCAGTTGCCGGTGATGGTAGGCGAGGTTGCGCCGCAGTGATGGCGTGCTGTCCATGGTGCTCAGTCTGGCTACAATCTCCTTTTGCAAGGTGAGAACCTCGTCCGACCAATGGCTGTCGCGGGCGGAGTCAGGTATGTCTATGTGGCTTTTCACCATCTGGTTTTTGACGTTCAGTTCGTTGAAGGTGCATTGTTCGGGATTCTCCTCAGCAAACAGCTGCCGGTTCAGCAGGATGCATTGCTGCAGGCAATCCAGCGACTGCGGTATGGAGTCCGCCATACGGTAGGCTTTGCCGAGGGAGAATAGCGTCTGCAGGTACTGCAGGTCCTTTTCGCCGCCATAGTTCGTCAGGAAATCCATGCCTTCCTTGGCCGCCTTGTAGTATCGCAGCGCGGCGGGGACCAGTTGGTATGCGGTCCAGATGTTGCCTAAACTGATTGCGGTGCTGACATATTCGTTGTAATATTCGAGGCTGTTGTATTTCATCGAGTCGCAGTAGTTGAAATAAAATGTCTGGCTCTTCAGCAGGGCGGAGTATTTGCTGTTGCTTTTGTAGTAGTCGGCCAGTATTTTTTTCATGTTCTCGTACTTTGGGCTGACTTTCCGCATCGGATGCCGGTCATAGAGGCTTTCAGCCAGAATCATCTCCTCCGCACATTTTTTGTTGTCTCCGGCATANNTTGTTGTAGTGCATTTCGCCCCAGCGGTCGTAGAAGGTGGTGTCGCCCGCCTTTTCAACCTGCTTGAATGCCTTTTCGGAGAGGTTGTAGTACATCATGGCTTTCTTGTAGTCCTGCTGCATGGTGAAAAGGTCGGCCTGGAAATAAAGTGCGATGGCCTTGTTGATGGTGTACGGCACTTTAAGGTTTGCCGGCATCCGTTTTTCATAGTCCAGCACCTGTTGGTAGCAGTTGAAGGCCTCCGGCAGCTGCTCCATCTGCATATAGGCGTCACCTTTCTGCATCAGTATGGTTTGGATGGTCAGGAGGGTTGAGTCGTTCGCCGGCATGGTCTGGCGATGGTAGCTGAGGGTCTGGTCGTAGACCGGCAGCGCCTGTTCGTACATGCCGTCACGGTAGAACTGTTCGGCCAGATCCCCATAGTATTCCGCCTTAACAGAGACAATATCCTTTTGGAGGTGGCGTGCCTTTTTCTC
>DBVK01000157.1:2651-2809 GCA_002308135.1 Bacteroidales bacterium UBA1266 | reverse complement strand
GGCCTGGCCGAGATTGTGCCGGACGGAAAGGTGGGCTTTGTGGTGGAGCCGGATTCGCGGCAGATTGCAGACGCTCTGTTCCGTTTTTTCAGCGAGAACAGGCAGGAGGAGTTTGAGCGGAACGTCCGGGAGGAGAAGAAAAAGTACGCCTGGACCTC
>DBVK01000157.1:2307-2568 GCA_002308135.1 Bacteroidales bacterium UBA1266 | reverse complement strand
CCAATAATCTTGAAATGATGTGATGGTATTATGGAATCCCGTTCACGCGAGCGTTCTGCAAGTATGTTTCCATATTCATTTGAAGAAGAGAACCCAAATATGCGTATTGGCAGAAGAACCCCATAATACCTATGGTAACAGAATATTTAGGCAAAAAATCCTTAGAATATAATATTCCTGTTTTTTTTCCGTTAATAAAAAATAATATAATAATATCATGACCATTCGAAGCAAAGCACCATTGCGTCTGGGATTGGCGGG
>DBVK01000157.1:0-2301 GCA_002308135.1 Bacteroidales bacterium UBA1266 | reverse complement strand
TCGCCGTTTTCCGACATTTACGGCGGTGCCATCCTGAACGCCACCATCAATATGTTCGCCTACACCACCATAGAGCCGACCGATGACGGTCAGATCGTGTTTGAGGCGCCGGACAGGAACAGTGTGGAAAAATGTGCGCAGCAGCCTTTTTTGGATCCTAGGGGTTTCTTTTTGCTGCACAAGGGCGTGTACAACCGCATCGTCAAGGATTTTGTGCATCAGCCTTTGTCCTTCCGCATCTCCTCCTATGTGGACGCACCTCCGGGATCCGGTTTGGGGACATCTTCCACTTTGGTCGTCAGTATTCTGGGCGCGTTTGTGGAATGGCTGAAACTGCCGTTGGGCGAATACGATATCGCTCGGCTGGCTTATGAGATCGAACGTCAGGATTTGGGCATGTCGGGGGGCAAGCAGGATCAGTATGCGGCCACCTTCGGCGGCTTCAATTTCATGGAGTTTCATGGGGATAATGTGATTGTCAACCCCTTGCGTATTCGTGGGAAATACGCCGACGAATTGGCGCACAACCTGGTACTGTACTATACGGACACCAGCCATGTGTCGGCGGAAATCATTGAGGAGCAGCAGAAGAACGTGCGGGTGAAAAACAGCCGCTCCATTGAGGCCATGCACAAGCTGAAAGAGCAGTCGGTGCAGATGAAGGAAGCCCTGTTGCGGGGGAATATCGACCAGATCGGGGAAATACTGGATTTCGGCTGGCGCTATAAAAAGCAGATGGCGGACAGCATCACCAATCCCCGCATTGACAGCATATACGAAGCGGCCAGGCAGGCGGGCGCCAGCGGAGGGAAAATCTCCGGTGCGGGCGGCGGCGGCTTCATGTTCTTCTATTGCCCCGGCGTCACCCGCTATGCCGTGGTGGAGGCCCTGCAGCGGTTCGGCGGCAAGGCCAAGCGTTATGAATTTATTAATGAAGGATTGAAAACATGGACCATCTGAAACGTATATTTTGTGTCATAAGCCTTGTTGCTGCTGCCGGTTTTGCGCAGGCGCAGCCGGCGGAACAGCCGGAGATGACGTATGTGGGGCGTTTCCTGGACGATTGGGGATGCCATGCGCTGATAGCCCAGTGCACGGATGCCGCCCAATGGCACGGTGACGCATATTTCCATTCCGAACTGGTGTTGGTGAACACATGCAAGCAAAAGGAGAAGCGCATCACTACCGCTCCGACCTATGTGTTGAACGCCTTGTTCACCGATGCCCGGCATTTTCTTTATACCGATGGTAACCGCGTATACCGCCAGAAGGTGAAGGCTGTTTTCAAGCCCCGTTGCCTGTACACTGTACGGGACACACAGCGCATGCTGGTGTTGGACATGGTGCGCTACGGTGGTGAAACCTACCTTGTGGTGGAGGATTATTCGGTCAAAAAACTGGTCAATCCCCGCTGGCCGGAGGACGATGACAGCTACCAGAGCGTGCTGCGCATCATCGGATTGGAAAGCGGAGCCGAGGTGGCCAGTCTGGCCTTCCCGTACACCGGCTCCTCGCGCTACAAATGCCTGGAGAAAAAGAATGGCTGGATGTTTCAGGTGATGGACACCACTTTTGCCATGGATGTCCCCCGTCACATACAGCCTGTACAGAGGCAGTTCGGTTCCAAGCCCTCTTCCGTGCGGGAGAGCGAATGGCATCAGGTAAGGATAGATCCGGAGCGTCCCAAGGAAGTGCGTATCCGGCGTAGCCATTGAGGTTTTGTTACATCCTCTGGCAAGAGAAACCGGGGACGGAATCCCCATTTTTAGGGAGCGCACCCCTTTATTTCCCCAAATAAAAGGATAGGGAAACAGCAGAAAACACAGTACTTTTGCATCAGAGAAAACAAAGTGTCCGGAAAAATGGCAAGACAATGACATTAAACGAAATACCAATCGGATCATCGGCAGTGGTGACAGCCGTAGGCGGGGAAGGGCAGTTCCGCCGCCATTTGATGGATATGGGACTGATTCCGGGGACGGAAGTCCGTTTGTGCAAATATGCCCCCATGGGCGACCCTATGGAAATCCAATTGCACGGCTACAGCCTGACTTTGCGTAAAGCCGATGCGGCGTTGATTAGCGTGGATACGGAAGTGTCCGGCACAGCCAAAGAGCTGCGGAACGAAGCAAAGGAAGGTTTGCCCTATGTGAACGACGGCGCAGGGGAGCGCACGGAACATCCGGGATTGGGAGAAACGGGGCGTTTCCATTCCAAGGCCGACGAACAGGAGCTGCCTCAGGGCACTATCCTTACGTTTGCTTTGGCGGGACAGCAGAACAGCGGCAAAACCACCCTGTT
>DBVK01000092.1:3292-3413 GCA_002308135.1 Bacteroidales bacterium UBA1266 | reverse complement strand
GTGTACTGGTAGTATTTCAGGTTTTTCTCCTTGATGTGCATCTTGACGGTGCTTGGCAGTTTCAGGCTTTCCGGAGAAACCAGATGGAAGGTGGTGTTGAAGTTGCACATGGCTTCCACCA
>DBVK01000092.1:2649-3214 GCA_002308135.1 Bacteroidales bacterium UBA1266 | reverse complement strand
TGGGTGGGGTGCTGGTTGGCACCGTCCCCCGCATTGATGACGGGCACGGAGGCCACTTCCGAAGCCAGGCGGGCGGTGCCTTCCAAAGGATGCCGCATCACAATGAGGTCTGCATAGCAGGAAACCGTGCGTATGGTGTCGGCCAGGCTTTCGCCTTTCGCGGTGCTGGAGTTGGAAGCGTCGGAAAATCCGATGACTTTGGCCCCTAAACGATTGGCTGCACTCTCGAAGCTGAGGCGCGTCCTTGTGGACGGTTCGAAAAACAGGGTGGCCACGACTTTCCCTTGGGCGATGTTCTGCACCGGTTCCCGCTCAAAGGTTTCGGCTAAGTCAAGAATGTGGATGTATTCCTCTTTGTTGTAGTCTGTAATGGAAATTAAATTCCGGTTTTTCATGTTCATCGTTTATGCTCTGTTTGGGTATTACCAACTTAGTTGTTCTCTGTTTACGGGCATGGTCATGCAGCGTCCGCCGCCGCCGCCGCGGGGCAGTTCGTCGCTGCGCAGGGTGACGACGCAGCGGTTGTGCCTGTCAATGCTGTCCCTTCCGCTGACAATGTCTTCCG
>DBVK01000092.1:1943-2604 GCA_002308135.1 Bacteroidales bacterium UBA1266 | reverse complement strand
TTGCGTTCGTAGCCGATGACTTTTCCGGGCGCCAGGGCGAAAAAATTGGCGCCGCTGTGCCATTGCTCCCGCTCCTGGCTCCAGCTGTCCTCCGGATTTCCGCAGGAAACGGGCTCCAGGTCGAAATGCAGGCTCTTCAGTGCGTCCAGCAGGTGAGGGTGCTCCCGGTAGGAAACCTTGCCGTCCGCTATGCTGATGCGCGTGGTGTGGCAGGCGCTGCTGTGCGCGATAAGCGGCAGATAGCAGGCGCAGGCGTTTTTGTCCAGAAAGGTGAACACCATGTCCAAATGAATGAAGCTTTCCGGTTTCAAGGGAAGCTCCTGCACCACTATGGTTTGCTTTTTCTTTGCCCGCACAAAGCCTTGTATCAGATCCTCTATGGCCGCTTTGGAGGTGCGGTCGCCCTGGCCGATCAGGAGCACGTCGTCCCGTGCAATCAGCACATCGCCGCCTTCAATATAATGCGTGGGGGAGGCGGTTTGGAAGGTCTCCGCATGAAAAGCGTGGCGGAAAATCCAGTCCATCAGCAGGGATTCGCGTGTGCGCACCGCATGGCGCATGTGGTTGACAAGCACCTTGTTGTATACGGACACAGAGGCGTCCCGGGTGAAATAGAGGTTGTATAGCGGCGGAATGGGAAAGCGTCTTCCGGAAGGGGCGC
>DBVK01000092.1:0-1833 GCA_002308135.1 Bacteroidales bacterium UBA1266 | reverse complement strand
CGTCAGTTGCTGACGCTTGGCCGGATTATCCAGTATGCCGGCCAAAAGATCCTTTATGTAAAAGACGTTGGCGCATTTCTGCAGTACGCCTTCAAAGCTGGCGTAATCCCGTTGGGCAATCTCCATGGAAAGGATGTCGCTGTAAAGGGCTTCGTGGATGTTCTGTGGCGTCATACGTTCCAGCTCTATTCCCGGACGGTGAAGGATAACTCCTTGTAGTTTACCAATTTCAGAATATATGTTTATATCCATAAAATGTGTTTTCACAAGATGCAAAAATACAAAAAAAAATAGTTAAGCCCGATTTTGGAGGGGATATTTTACTAAAAATTGCAGTGAAAAAAAACGGAACAGTTTCCGGAGAGGGTCTATTCCTCTTTCTCAAAAGGGTTTCCGGCAGTGATGTCGTATTGGACGGAGGCCAGCAGCATCTGGAAGCCCAGCACTATGCCCAGCACGGAAATCATGATGGTTCCGGTGGGGGTGGGCATGTTGATTGCGGCGTAGTGTATCCATTTGCATAGTCCGAAAACCGCCCCGAACAGGAAGAGTGGTACACCGGCCAGGATATATACGGAGTTGATGTTGAAATCGCAGATGAAGTACCGCAGCAATATGCGGCGGAAGAAGGCCTTGGTCAGTTTCCACGGAAAGGTGAGCAGGGTGTGGAGCACGGAAAGGTTGGATTTTTCCAGTCCGTAAATGGCGGGCATGGCCATGTCCTTGATTTTCGCTCCGGTGTAATACAGCTCGATAATCAGGGAGCTTTCAAAGAAAAAGCGGGGAGAAAGCCTTTCTAAAGGAAGCTGTTTCAAAGTGCTTGTCCGTATGGCGAAATAACCGTTGGTGGGGTCGCTGATGTTCCAGTAGCCGGAGGCCATTTTGATCAGGAAACTCATGCCCATGTTGCCTATGCGGCGGATAACAGGCATGTTGCCGATGCGCCTGCGGTCATGGAAACGGTTTCCCTTGATGAAGTCATAGGCGTCAGAGGCGGCCAGTATGGCGACCATTTTCTCCAGGTACTTCACATCCATCTGCCCGTCACCGTCCAGCTTGACCGCCACATCGGCCGAAAGGCGGAGCGCTTCGCGGAAACCGCTTCGCATACTGCCACCAACCCCTTGGTTTTTGGTGTGATGCAGTACATGTATACGGGAATCCTTGCCTGCGGCTTCGTCCAAAATCCGGCCCGTTGCGTCAGGGGAGCAGTCATCGATGGTGATGATGAAATCCACGAGGGGAGGCAGCGAATCCAGCACTGCTTGGATTTGCCCGGCGACCTTGTAGCAGGGAATAATGACGGCAACCGTCGTGCTGTGGTTTTCCCAAACGTAAGCCATGCGTTCAGCCTTTTTGCATGCGTTGCTCCCATTGCCAGGCGGAACGCAGCATGTCCTCCAAACCGTAAACGGCTTTCCATCCCAGCACCTCGTTGGCTTTGCGGGTGTCGGCCCATATTTTGGGAATGTCCCCTTCGCGGCGTCCCACAATCTGGTAGTTCAGCTTTATACCGCTGACTTTCTCAAAGGTCTGTATCAGTTGCAGCACCGTATAGCCGTTGCCCGTTCCGACGTTGAACACTTCGTAGTTCTGCCGCTTGGACTCGCGCATCATGCGGTTCATGGCGCACACATGCGCTTTGGCCAGGTCATACACGTGAATATAGTCGCGTATGCAGCTGCCGTCGGGGGTGTCATAATCGTTTCCGTAAACCGAAAGGCGCTCGCGTATGCCGATGGCGGTCTGTGTCAGGTAGGGCAGCAGGTTTTGCGGAATGCCGTGCGGAATCTCCCCGATTTCTCCAGACGGATGGGCGCCGATGGGGTTGAA
>DBVK01000048.1 GCA_002308135.1 Bacteroidales bacterium UBA1266 | reverse complement strand
AAGGCATTGGATTCCTCTGCAGTGGAAAAGCCCGCATACTGGCGCACCGTCCACGGACGCATGACGTACATTGTGGAATAGGGGCCGCGCAGGAAGGGGGGTAGTCCCGCTGCGTAGTGCAGGTGTTCCATGTTTTCCAAATCCGCAGCCGTGTACATGGCCTTAACGGGAATGCGCTCTGCGGTTAGCCACGAGGGGATTTGCTCGTTTTCTTTTTTGCAATGCTTTGATTCAGCGATTTTTGTTATGTCTACGCTGTCAAAATTCGGTCTCATAATCAATATGGCTTACTTACATGTATTTTGCGTTGCAAAAATACAATAATTCGGAATACAAAGCTATGATAGCGCGTATTTTATTTTAGGCATTCCGCAGTTTTCCGGAAGATTCCCCGGATAGTGCCCGCAGCGTTTCCCATACAGTGGCGGAAGGGACGGCCTGGTTTGTACGGATCTTGCCAATGGCTGTGGGCAGGCTGAAATTAGCGGAGGCGGCGTCGTTTTTCTTGTCAGCGGACAATAGGGTCAGCAGTTCGGCTTCGGAACAGTCCAGAAGGGGGAAAGTGCCATAGCGCTGCTGTAGCTCGCGGTTGATTTCCCCGTAGTCGGCGGTGGGGAGCAGACCCAGTTCCCATGCGATATGGGCTTCGGCGCGCATACCTTGCGCCACGGCTTCCCCATGGCGCAGCCGGCCACTGGAAAGCGCTTCCAGCACATGCCCTATGCTGTGTCCGAAATTCAAGGCTTTGCGCAGGCCTCTGTCTTCCGGGTCGGGTGCGGCGAATTGCAGTTTGAAGTGAACGGAGCGGCGGATTTGCTCCGTTGTGGGAAGCGTCCCCGTTTCGGTGTTTCCGCAGAGTTCCCGGAAATAATCCGCGTCGGCGAGGATGCCGTGCTTGAGCATTTCGGCGTAGCCGGAGCGGATTTCCTCCGGCGGCAGGGGGTGCAGCCATTCGTGGAGAATGCAGACAGCTACCGGCAGGCGGAAGAGGCCGATTTGGTTTTTCACGCCTTCGGAATCCAGGGCGCATTTCCCGCCTATGGCCGCGTCCGCTTGCGCCATCAGGGAGGTGGGGATATGGATGAAGGGTATGCCTCTTTTCCAAGTGGAGGCCACGAAGGCTCCCATGTCACAGGCCACGCCGCCGCCCAGGTTCAGCAGCATACTGTCCCTGCGTGCGTTACCTTTTTGCAATTGTGCCCAAAGCTGTATGGCCGTGGTGATGGTTTTGGCGTTTTCACCGGCAGGCATCACCAGCAGGCGTCCGGGTGCGATGTCTCCGAATTGTCGCTCGAAGGCGGGCAGGCAGCATGTTTGCGTATGGGCGTCGCAAAGCAGCCAAATATCCGTATATTGTTGGCGTATGCGGCGGAGAAACCGCCATGCGTCTTCCTGAAAAAAGATGCTGTCACGCATGGGGCTGCGCTTCCGTTGGTGTTTCGGCGGGCTTGCGTTTGACTATGATTTTGTCTATGCGTGCGCCGTCCATCTGGAAAATTTCGAAATCAAAGTCGTTCCAGCTGAAGTGTTCGCCTGCCGTCGGAATATGCTGGGCGATTTCCAGCAGCAGGCCGCTGAGGGTGTTGTAGTCGTTTTCCGGGAAGATGTCCTCCTGTTCGAAATGGGAGAGGAAATCGTAGAAAGGGTATTGCCCGTCCACCAGCCAGGTGCTTTCATCCAAAGGGACGATGGTTTCCTCGTTCGCTTTGGTGATGCTTATTTTTCCAATCAGCGCTTCAGTGAAGTCAATGGCGGTCACCATGCCTTGGATCAGGCCGAACTCGTCCATGACAAACCCATAGTACTGTTTGCTGGTGCGGAAACGCTCCAACACGTTGTAAGCGGTGGATGATTCAGGAAAATACTGCGCTTCATGGATATGCGGACGGATGTCAAAGGGTTGCTGCTGCAGGCATACGATGAGGTCGTTCAGCGATATGACACCTTGCAGGTTGTCCAGGTTTTCGTCAATCACCGGGTAAAAACTGTGCATATCGGAGAGCATGGTTTCCAGCACCTGCTCTTTTTTATCGTTGATGTCTATGCAAACCAATTCATTGCGATAGGTCATCATGGATTCAATGTCGCGGTCTCCCAGGTCAAACACCCTTTCCACAATGGCTTGCTCCATTTCTTGGATTTCGCCTTCCGAGGCGCCTTTCTCTATCGCGGCCAGTATCTCTTCCTCTGTGATGCCGCTTTCCTCTTTCTCTTTGACACCGAACAGTTTCAGCACCAAATCCACACTTTTGCTGAGCAGCCAGCTAAAAGGGGCGCAGATTTTCCCCAATACTTGGAGAAATTTGGAGAGGGCGCGTAAAATCCTTTCCGGACGGGTCATGGCGATACGTTTGGGAAGCAGTTCGCCGAAGACGATAGTCAGGTAGGTGATGACAATGACCACAATGGTTTTGGCAAGCACACCTGCGTATTGCTGCAGCGAAGGGCATCTGGTCAAGGCGGTTTCCAGCTGTTTGGCAATGGTGTCACCGCTATATACACCGGTCAGTATGCCAATCAGGGTGATTCCGATTTGTATGGCGGAAAGGGAGCGAAGCGGCTCCTCCATGAGTTTTAGCGCTTTTCTGGTGGACGGTTTCTCCTGCTTGTCCAGCGTTTCCATCTTCAGCTTCCGGGAGGAGGTTAGGGAGGTTTCCGTCAGTGAAAGAATGCCATTGAGCAGGATCAATATTAAAATAATGGTGATTTCCATGTGTTTGTATAACAATTATCGCTTTGCAAAAGTAGTCATTTCTTGTAAGGCTTTTCGTGTTCCGCCGTTTTTTTTCCACCGGTTCTTTCCGCCCATAGCTCCCAGGCGGCATCCGCCTGCCCATGCAGCATGGCCAGTCCGCCTATGCAGCGGCAGCCTTTGCGTCGGCCCGTCTGCAGAAAGGCCGTTTCTGCCGGATGGTAGATCAGGTCCACCAGCACCTGCGCGGGCGTGAGGCATTCATAGGGCAGGGGGGGCGTTTGGCCGGTGAACTTGCCCATCCCGAGCGGTGTGGCGTTGATTACCAGCGGGTGGCTTTGCATCAGGCTGCTGTCAACGGCTTCGTANNTAGCCGATACGGTCCGCTCCGCTGTGCCGGGAGAGGAGTATGGAGGGAATGCCGTGACGTTCCAGGCTGTAGCGTACCGCGCGTGCTGCGCCGCCACTGCCGCAGATGAGTGCAGCGGGGGGCAGGGTTGGCAGTTGATCCAAAATCCGGTCAAAACCGAGGTGGTCGGTGTTGTAGGCGGTGATATGCTGCTGTGTGTCAATATAAAGCACATTGGCACTGCCGATGCGAATGGCGGTTTCATCCGCCTCGTCAGCCAGGGCCAGCGCTTCCTGTTTGAAAGGGGAGGTGACATTCAAGCCCCGCAGTTCGGGATTGGCTTTCAGCAAGTTCGGAAGCTCCCGAAGGGAATGTAAGGGAAACAGCCGATAGCTGCAGTCGCTTATCCCTTCCTTTTCCCATTTCTGTGCGAAATAGCCGGGAGAGGCGCTGTGATCCACCGGCATGCCAATCAATCCGAACTGCCGCATCAGATTTCTTCCGCTTTCGTTCCGTTTTTACGCTTGGAGGCCATCTCCAGGCCAATGACAAGGAACAGGCCGAAAGCAAGCAGCAGCAGGGAGACAAGCAGGTTGGCGTCAAGGCTGGGCAGTATGTTCTGCTGGGTGAGCGGCACAATTTCCCCTTTTTTGTTCAGATAGGTGGTAAGGGTGGTTTTCCAGGGCCACACTTTGTTCAGGGAACCGAACATGAAACCTGCCAGCGAGGCCAGTGTCAGCATTTCAAAATGCTTGAACAGCCAGGAAAGCAGGTTGGCGAACGAAAGTATCCCGATGATGGCGCCCGCCATGAAAACGAGAATCACCACTATGTCCAAATGTGAGATGGCGTCCATCATGTAAACGTATTCCCCCAGCAGCAGCAGTATGAAACTGCCGGAAATGCCGGGAAGTATCATGGCGCAGATGGCGATGGCACCGCAAAGGAAGATGTACCACAGGGCGTTGTTCTGATTCAGCGGCGCATTGCCCGGAGAGGTGATGAAAAAGGAAAGCACGGCGAACAGCACAAAGGCCAGCACGGTTTTCCAGTCCCAACGGACTTTTTTCCCCACAAAAAGGGTGGAGGCGACAATCAGGCCGAAAAAGAAGGACCAGACAAAAGTGGGGTAGGTGGCGATCAGATGTGTGATCAGGCCTGCCAGCAGGAGGAAACTGGTGGCTATGCCCAAGATCAGGCATAGCAGGAAGGTGCCGTCAATGTTTTTCCAGCATTCCTTGAAATGTCCGGTGAAGAACAGTTTCAGGTTTTTCCCGTTGATGCTTTTGATGGCATTGATCAGCCGTTCGTAAATGCCGGTAATGAAGGCGATGGTGCCTCCGGAGACGCCGGGCACCACGTCGGAGGCGCCCATGGCCGCGCCTTTCAGATAAGTCAATAATAATTGTTTCATGTATCAGTCTTTGGAATGGTTGATTTCTTCTAAAAAGGCAAGGACATCCGGATAATCCATCATTTCCCCCTCGTATCGGAGGAACTCTTCCAGCCCTTCCGGATCGGACGCATAGGCGGTCCTCAGGTAGTAGTTCCCATCGACAGTGTTCCCGATATGAAAATAGAGGTGGGAAAGGCGGTAGGCGACGGACGGCATGCCGTATTCCGCATACACCTGGATCAGCAGCCCGATGGCCAGGTTATCCTGCCCGATGCGGTGCAGGTAATAGGCATAGGCGAGCTGCACATTCTCCTGTTCGGGAGCGAGCGCGCGGGCTTCCTGAAAGGCTTGTCCGGCTTCATCCATACGATCCAGGTTCATCAGGAACTCCCCCATCATGAGCCAGTTGTTGAAATTGTTCGTGTCCAGACGAAGCAGCTTGCGCATCACTTCAACGCTTTTACCGTATTCGCGGCATTCCCCATAGGCCAAGGCCAGTAGGGTGTGGCAGTAGGGATCCGTCCCCTGCAGGTCTATGGCCTTTTGGCAGAAATGAATGCAGGTTTGGTATTGGCGGGCGTCAAAGGCGTAACGGCAGATTTGGCTGTAACAGCGCAATTGTTCGCTTTCCCCTTTTTCATGCAGGCTGAAATAGCGTTCCAGTTCCTGCTCGCTTTCCCGGATATGGCCTTCCAGGGCTTGCAGGGCTGCCAATTCCGGTGTGGCGTCCGAATCCTCCCCGCATAACGCCTGCACATTGTGAAAGGCTTCCCTTGCTTTTTCGTATTTCCCTGCCTCACAGCGGATTTTTCCGAGGCAAAGCCAGTCCACACCGGATAAAGGGGAGGTTTCGGTACGGGCCTCCCAAAGGCTTTCAGCCATGGGTAGCTGTCCGTTTTCTTCCAATCGGCAGGTAAGGAAGGAAAGCTCGTGCGCTTCTGCGGCTTTCCTGCGGATGGCCTTTTGTTTGGCCAGCAATGCCTGTATGATGTCGCCTCTTTCCTCGTGCAGGTCGGATAAGTCATTGAAGAAATTGGGGTCTTCCAGCACAACCTCCCTTTCCGAAGTGGGCAGTTGCAGCACGGCCTTGAATTTCTTCTCGGCCTTGTCCAGTTCCTGCAGCTCCAGGTAAAGTACGGCCTCCGCATACAGGCTGATGCCGTCAACCGTCGGATATTCTTTCTCCAATTGCAGCAATGCTTTCAAGGCTTTCCCCGTTTTTTCGCGGGCGATCAGCAGGCCGATGCCGCGAAGTTTCACCGACACACTTTCCCCATAGCGTTCCATGGCCTCCTGTATGGCTTTCTCCGCCATTTCCAGTTTGTTGAGTGTCATGTAATGGTCAATGAGAAACAGGAATTCATCCTCATCGAAGAATTCGTGTCCGTGCGTCTTCAGCATACGTTCGAAACGGTGTGCACAGGCGCTGTAATCCTCTTGCTCATCCGATGGGTCAGACCAATCGTAAGACATTGTTTTGGCGGTTTAGGTGTTGTTANNCCAGGGCAATCTTGTTAATGGGAAGGCTCCGTTGGGGGTGACAAAGTAAACCCTTCCGCTTTGGGTGACCACCAGCTGCCGGCTTCCGAAAAGCACCGGCGCCATGGTGTCGCCTACGGAATGGCTCACGGTAATGTTCCCCCTGCAAATATCCAGGTTACGGCTGTACACTTCCATTTGGCGCTGTTTGGTGCGGAAGGTGGAGATGATGGTGCCGTAGTATTGGATGGGTTTNNGGAGTCTATGCTGAAAAAGCGCACCACCGAGCTGTCTTGCATTCCGGCATCGGTTTTGCTCTTTTCAACCACGCAGAAAGTATTGTTTGTCAGATAGTCGCGAACGCTTATGTTGTTCATTGCCACATTGGGGGCTGCTGTGTGGCTTGTGCTAATCTCCGATTTGCTCAAGCTTTTCTGCAGAACAAAGACACCAGCGCCGGCAAAGTAGCCGATAAGCGCAATCCAGGAGATGCGTTTCAGGTACCATATGAAGTCTATCTTTTCCATGCCCATGACG
>DBVK01000024.1 GCA_002308135.1 Bacteroidales bacterium UBA1266 | reverse complement strand
ATGAACCGCTGCGCGGAGCGCTATCTGGAGATTTTCAATGCCTGCCGGCAAGCTTGAATAATTTTTTTCCGCCGGCATGAAATCGTGTCGTGAAATGTGCGCTTAATTCGTTTTGCCTGAAAATTACCTTAGGACACAATGGCGGCGACTGTCTGGAGGTCGGAGAGGATAGCGGGGGAGGTTCGTTTATAACGGTCGTCCAGACGGTAACTATCAAAAATATTTTGTTGGTTCGCCAGGAGGGGAACCGTAGCGTGAATCGTCAGATAAGCCACAGCCATTGCTAAGTTTGAGAGAAAGATGATAATATAGTATGTCTCCAGGACGAATGTGTTTTATTATAAGTAAAATTGAGGAATTAAAAGTTCCAAACTTTTTGAAAATGATTTTTGATAACCGTTAGTTTTACGTCACCTAATTCTTTCATGTAAAACATGTCTCGTGAACTTATCATCGACATCCACGGCCAATACGTTGAGTACGCCCTTGCGGAGGNNGGAGGTGCGGGAATTTGTCCGGCGCGCTCCGAAGGAGGCGGAGAGGATCAATCAGGGCGAAACCTGCATTTGGCTGAAAAGATAGATTTTTATACGATATATCGGATAAAAATTATAAATTTTATCCAATATATTTGATAAAGCTGAAAAAATAGATTTGTAACCCTATGAAAATCTCAGTTATCACTGTTGCCTACCAGTCCGCAAAGACCTTGGAGGAGACGCTCCGAAGTGTGCTGGCGCAAACCTATGCCGATGTGGAGTACATTGTGGTGGATGGCGGTTCCACGGATGGGACCGTGGATATCATCCGCCGGTGGGAACCGGCGTTTAACGGCAGGCTGCGATGGGTCAGCGAACCGGATCACGGCATCTACGACGCCATGAACAAGGGCATCCGCATGGCGACAGGGGAGGTGGTCGGCATTTTGAACAGCGATGATTTTTTCGCCGCTCCTTCCATTTTGGAACAAGTGGCTGGGGCTTTTGCTGCGGATAAGGCTTTGGAGGGGGTGTACGGCGATGTGCGCTATGTGAATCCCGTGCATACCGAACGCAGCGTGCGGCATTACTCTTCCGCCCGTTTCACACGGAAAAAGCTGGTTTATGGCCTGATGCCCGCGCATCCTTCGTTTTATGCGCGTAAAAGCTGTTTTGAACGTTACGGCCTGTACGATACCCACTACTGCATTTCCGCCGATTACGACATGTTTGTCCGTTTGATTTGGAACGGAAACATACGTACGCGCTACCTGCCCTTTGACTTTGTGGTGATGCGGAACGGCGGCACCTCGTCCTCCGGTTTCTCCGCCCGCTGGCGGATCATGCGCGAACACCTGCGGAGCGCACGGGAGCATGGGATGCCGAGCAGCTTTTTCCTTCAATGCCTGCGCTATTTCGGAAAAATTGCCGACCTTTTGAAAAAATAAAACCATGATTGAACTTTTTGTCTTTTTGTTTCTTTTGTCGGTCGAACTCGGTTATTACCGATTGGCCAAAAGAAAACATATTCTGGATATTCCCAACGAGCGCAGCTCCCACCATGAAGGGACGGTGCGGGGCGGAGGCATCGTTTTTTACACCGCCTGCCTGGCCTTTTTTGTGAGCCATCACTTTATGTGGCCGTGGTTTATGCTTGGCATGACACTGATTGCCGCCGTAAGCCTGGTGGACGATGTGCGTTCAGTCCGTCCGAATATCCGGCTGCTGGTGCAGACTATAGGCTTGCTGCTGGTGCTTTTCCAGTTCAGCGTGTTCAATCTGGTGGGATGGAAATCGTTTATAGCGGTGTTTTCCGCCATTTGCATCCTCAATGTGTATAATTTCATGGACGGCATCAATGGCATGACCGGACTGTACACCCTGGTCACCCTGCTGACCCTCTCTTTTGTCAATACATGGGTGGTGGAGTTTATCCCTCAGGACATTATCACTTATGTGCTGTTGGCCGACCTGGTGTTTCTGTGCTTTAATTTCCGCCGGCATGCCTTGTGCTTTGCCGGAGACGTGGGGGCGGTCAGCCTGGGGGTCATCATCGTTTACCTGTTCGGCCGATTGTTGCAGTATTCCACGGCGGAAATCAGTTACATGACCTTTCTGGTGGTGTACGGCACGGATGCCGGATTTTCGGTAATCCGTCGTTTGTTCTTGAAACAGAATATATTCCATCCGCATCGCGTCTTTGTTTTCCACCTGCTGGCCAATGAAGGGGGCATGTCCCAGTTGTGCGTCTCCCTGTTGTATGCCGCTTTGCAGCTGCTTGTCAACATCGGTTATTTCCTGTTCCCATATAGCAAATACATTTACATGGGTTTTTGGGTGGTGACCCTGCTGATCGTCCATGTGTGCATCTACCGTTATTTTGACAAACGCTATACCTTAATCAAATAATTCCTGATGAAAACAAACCTAAGAAGCTTATTGTCCGTTTTATGGCTCTTGGCGCTCCCCGTTTTGCAGGCGCAGACTGTGGAAAAAGCGGAAGTGAAGCCCTATATGGGTCGTCCGGCCTTGTATATCAACGATACGCCTACGGTACCGCAATTTTACGCCCTTACCGACCGCCCGACGGGGAACCGCGCCTACGAGTGCGTCCCTTCGCACAACATCGCCCAGTTCGCCCGGGCCGGATTCAAGCTGTTTCAGCTGGATGTGTGGTTTGAGGAAATGCTTCCGGAAAACGGGGATTTGGACATTAGCGAGGCGCGCAAACAGATTCAAGGCGTGCTGAAACATTGTCCTGATGCCGCTGTCATGTTCCGGCTGCATGTGAATCCGCCTTTCTGGTGGCTGAAGCAGCATCCGGAGGAATGCTGCCGTTTCGCCGATGACACGCTGCAGCCCGAGCCATACCGTCCGTCCCACCAGAACTACCTCTGGCAGGATCTGAACCCTGTGCCCCGTTGCAGCTATGCCTCCGTGTCTTGGCAGCAATGGATGGAAGGGCTGGTCGCGGATTTCTGCCGGCAATTGGCCGAAACGCCTGAAGGCCGTCACCTGATGGGGATACAGATTGCCAACGGCCTGAACGGAGAGCACCATTACTGGGCGTTTGTCAAACACGACCCCGATGTGTCCGAACCCATGCAGCAGTATTTTCGGACGTACCTTAAAGCGAAATACCGTAGTGACCAAGCCTTGCGCAAGGCTTGGAAAAATTCCTCCGTCTCCCTTGCCACCGCCCGGGTGCCCGGTATGGAAAGGCATCAG
>DBVK01000013.1 GCA_002308135.1 Bacteroidales bacterium UBA1266 | reverse complement strand
GGATTTGACCATTTTGTCAAAGGAATCCGGACCGTAGTAAATGACGAACTGCTCATAGGTCAGCCAATCCTGCAGTTTGTTGATGAGAAATTCCGGAGTGAGGGCTTTCAGCTCGGCTTCGCTCAGCTGGGTGGCAAAAGCCGGGGATTTTTTCTCGTAGATACTGTATGTGACCAGATGGGACACATTGGCGTTCTGGTTGTGTTTGGCGTTCTCGCGGGATTTGAGCATGTCGTTGACCAGGTTGTCCAGGGCTTCCTGGTTGGGTTGCACATTGCGGATAATCTCCTCGAACAGACCCATGGCTTTCTCCATGTTTTTGGACAGACCGGAAATGTTGATGCTGCTGCGTTGCGCGCCGGCGGAAACGGAGAAGGAGCATCCTATCTTGTAGAATTCCTCTTTAATCTGCTCGGCAGTGTATTTGTCGGTGCCAAGGTATTTCATGTAGGCGGAGGCGACGTTGAGGTATTTGTCGTTGTACAGGCCTCTTTTGGAAATGTAGCTGATGCTGAACAGCTCGTTTTCCTTGTTTTGGGTATAGTAAACCTTGGTGTTGCTGGGCTGTATGTACTGCTCTTTCACATCGCTGGGATTGACAAAGACCGGTTCAATGGGTTTGACCGTTTTAGCACGCTGTTCAATCATTTGCACGAAAGCGCTTTTGTCCTCGCGGTTGATTTTGATGGGCGTGATTTTCGGTTTCTTCACTTTCTCTATGTCGGTCGGTTTGCCTTTGCGTTTGTATACAATCACGTAATTGTCATCGCGCAGGTGCTTCTTGGCGAAATCCACTATCTGCTGTTTGGTAATGTGTTCCAGGTTGTCGTTGAATTTCACCTGATCCACCCAGCGCAAATCCAGGTAGAAGCTCTGTTCCATCTTGCTGACGCGGCCACTGTTCCCTTCGTTCTCACGGATTTCGCGGAGCCGCAGGTCATTGATGCAAGCCTGCAGCAGCCATTCGGGGAAATTGCCCTTGCGCAGGTTTTCCATTTGTTCCAACAGAATATCGCGGACTTCCTCTAGGGATTGTCCGCTTTTAGGGCTGCCGTACAGCATCATATAGGTGTAATCGTGGAGCATGGCGGGGCTGGAGCCAGCCCCGAGGGTGCGCTGTTTCTGGTTCACGTTAAGGTCAATCAGACCGGCGTTGCCATTGGTGATAAGCATTTCCGTCAGCATCATCAGGGGGAACTCCTCCGAATTGGGGTTGCCGAAACGCCAGGCCAGGCGTACATTCTCCGCGTCCTTGCCGATAACCTCCTTGACCACAGGGGCGGTGATTTCCGGCTCAGGCATGTAGTTGAATTTCGGAATCTCTTTGGATGGAATGCTTCCGAAATATTTATCGATCAATACAATGGCTTCTTCCGGATTGAAATCTCCGGCCATGATGATGGCCATGTTGTTGGGCACGTAATAAGTGTTAAAGAATTTCTTCACATTGGTGATGGACGGGTTGCGCAAGTCCTTCTGGGTGCCGATGGTGGTCTGGGTGCCGTAGGGATGGTGCGGGAAAAGGCCTTCCATCAACGCGGCGCTGGCGCGGCGGCTGTCCTGCGTCAGGGTCATGTTCTTCTCTTCATAAATGGTTTCCAGTTCACTATGGAAAAGACGGAGCACCGGATGCTGGAAACGGTCGGCCTGGATAATCAGGAAGTTCTCCAGTTGGTTGGAGGGGATGTTCTCATAATAATTGGTGAAATCCACCCAGGTGGCGGCGTTGGTTCCCGTGCTTCCGAGAATGGACATCAGCTTGTCGTACTCGTTGGGGATGGCGTAGGAAGCGGCGATTTGGGAAACGCTGTCAATCTGGTGGTAAAGCGCTTTGCGCTTAACGGTTTCGGATTCATCGATTTTACGGTATTCTTCAAACAAAGCTTCGATTTGGTCCAGGCAGCCTTTTTCCTTTTCCCAGTCTTTGGTGCCATAACTTTCCGTGCCTTTGAACATGAGGTGTTCGAAATAGTGGGCCAGGCCGGTGGTCTCGGAAGGGTCCAGCTTGCTTCCGGCCTTGGTGGCAATGGTGACTTTGATTTTTGGGGTCTCCTTGTTTACGGACATATAGACTTTCAGACCGTTTTCCAAGGTGTAAATGCGCGCATTGATGGGGTCTCCGGGGACCGACTCATAGGTGTATGCCTTTTGTGCGTGTAGTCCGACGCAGCAGCACAGGCATAAGATGCCGACAAAAAGATTTTTTTTCATATAGAAGAAATTTTTTTAATGAACTTATTCCCAAGGGGGAAGCGTGTTGTATCCCTTCAAGTGCGGAACAAGGCTTTCCCCATGCAAAAATAGGTAATTATTCCATACGGAAAAGGCAGTGGCGCAAGAAAATAATCGCCCCGCCCGCAAACCCGTCAGAAGCTGCGGACTTTTGCCGCTGCCAATACGGAAAGAAGGCGGATACGGCTTTCCGTCTGGGGCTTGTTTGAGGAGTGAGCCCTTTGCAGGAATTCGGGCTTCCCCAACCTAAATTCCAGTTACAAGTGCAACACTAAGTAGAAAAAAAAGTGCGGATACAGTAATTTTTTGCCACGGTATACGTTACTTTACATCAAGGATGCATGTGTGCGAACGGAAAAACGTGTGTCCCGGACGAGGATAATTAAACATACAATAATAAAAAATAGAAAGTTATGAAGAAGTTTCTGACAATGACGCTGCTTTTCTTTTTGACGGCGTCACAGGTGGTTTTTTCGCAGATTCCCGGAATGACCGGAGAAAAAAAGCAAAAGAAGTCCGATTTGAGCGCTCCGGTGCCTGTGGACAAAAATGTGCGGCTGGTTCACATGGACAACGGGCTGACCTATTACCTGCGGGTGAACAAAAAGCCGGAGGGGCGCATACAGTTCCGCCTGGTGACCAATGCCGGTTCCATATTGGAGGACGATTCCCAGCAGGGCTTGGCTCATTTCTGTGAGCACATGGCCTTCAACGGCACGGAGCATTATCCCCATAACTCCATGATTTCCGAATTGCAGAAAAACGGTGTGACCTTCGGAAGCCACGTGAATGCGTACACCAGTTTTGACGAGACGGTTTATTTCATCAATATGCCCAACACTCCCGAAATGATTGA
>DBVK01000095.1:878-6846 GCA_002308135.1 Bacteroidales bacterium UBA1266 | reverse complement strand
CCCGGAAACAGGCAGCGCTGAACAATAAAAAACAGGCAGCGGACGTTTCCCAATGAAAAAGCCAGCCATGAAAGCCTTGATTCTTGCTGCGGGTTTGGGAACCCGCCTCCGCCCCCTGACAAACGACCGCCCCAAGGCCCTGGTGGAAGTGAACGGCATCAGCCTTCTGGAAAGGAATATCCGCTTTCTTCAGACGCAGGGCATATCGGAAATCGTTGTGAATGTGCATCATTTTGGAGAACAAATCATAGATTTCATCCGGAAGCGCCACTGGGAAACGCCTGTACGCATCTCTGACGAGCGCGGGCTGTTGCGCGACACCGGCGGGGCCATACGTCACGCCGCCTGCTTTTTCAAAGGCGAACAGGATCTGCTGGTATTCAATGTGGACGTACTCAGTGACATCCAGCTGCAAGCCTTTTTTGAAACCCACAAGCGGCAAGGGAATTTGGCCACCTTGGCCGTGCGTCACCGCAAAACCCAACGCTACCTGCTGTTTGACAAGGATATGCAACTGATGCGCCGATACAGTCCAGAGACAGACGCGTCCCTGGAGGCCTCGCAGCAGGCAGCTGCTTTCAGCGGCATCCACTTGATTTCCACACGCATATTCTCATTGTTGCCGGAAGAGGAAGCTTTCCCCATATTGCCTGTCTACCTGCAACTGGCTAAAACAGAACGGATACGGGGCTATTTCCACGACGAGGGTTTCTGGATGGACATGGGCCGCCCGGAAAGCCTCACCGCATACGCGCAACACTTTGCCGGCTAAGCCCCATCGTACGGCGGACCGCCGCCGACCGCATATTTTTATGGCCAGGCACGGCTTTCGTATCCGGATTTTGCGGAACTTTGCAAACCTATTCATCAAAAATAAAACCCTTTAAAAAACAACACTATGAACAGATTCCCCTTAAAAAGCGTCGTGATTGTCGCCATCGTTGTCTGCCTTGTAATCATCGGCATGATGTTCGGTATGCCCTTATATAATGTGTGGCAGCAGGAAATGACGGGAAAGGCCGAATTCTCCCGTGCGGAGCAGAACCGTAAAATCAAGGTGGAGGAAGCCAAAGCCGAAAAAGAGAGCGCCATTTTCCGCGCCGAAGCGGAAATCGAACGGGCCAAAGGTGTCGCCAAGGCCAACGAGATCATCGGAGGCAGCCTGAAAGACAACCGGGAATACCTGATTTACCTCTGGATACAGGCTTTGAACGATGAAACCAACTCCATCATCTATGTGCCGACGGAATCCAATGTGCCCATTCTGGAAGCCGACCGCTTCAGTCTGATAGGAGAAAAACGTTCCGCCGCACACTAACCCCCCACGTAACCTGCACATGAGCAAAACCAAAACAATTTATTACTGCCAGCACTGCGGGGCGCAATCGGCCACCTGGATGGGCCGCTGCAGACAATGCGGCGAATGGAACACCTATGTGGAGGAACGCGTGACCACCTCGCCTTCAACTGGCGGCGGAGGGAAATCCGCTGCGACGGAAAGCAAGCCGCTGCCCTTGTCGGAAATCCAGGCAGGAGGCAACGAAAGCCGCATGCATACCAGCATACGGGAAATCAACCGGGTACTGGGCGGAGGCATCGTCCCGGGTTCCCTCATCCTTTTGGGCGGGGAACCGGGCATAGGCAAGTCCACCCTGCTGCTGCAGCTGGCGCTTTCCCTGCCCCAACACCAGAAAGTGCTGTATGTGTCGGGGGAGGAAAGCGAACTGCAATTGAAAATGCGTGCTGACCGTCTGCCGGACACCAATTCCAACTGCTACATTGTCAACGAGAACAATACTGAAGTCATCTTCCGGCACATGGAGAAGCTGCAACCGGATCTCGTAATCATAGACTCCATACAAACGCTTCAAACCCCTGTGCTGGAATCGTCTGCGGGAACCATTTCGCAAATACGGGAAGCCACGGCGGAACTGCAACGTTTCGCCAAAGCCACTTCCATTCCTGTTTTCCTGGTGGGCCACATCACCAAAGACGGCAGTCTGGCGGGTCCTAAAATACTGGAGCACATGGTGGACGTGGTGCTACAGTTCGAAGGGGAGCGCAATTACGGCTACCGCATAGTGCGGGCGGTGAAAAACCGTTTCGGCAGCATTTCCGAAATCGGCATTTTCGAGATGACCTCCACCGGATTGCGGGAAGTGACCAACCCTTCGGAAATGCTGATTTCCAACCACAGCGACGACGCCAACGGCATCGCCATCGCCGCCACCATGGAAGGCCTGCGCCCGTTTTTAATTGAAACCCAGGCATTGGTAAGCCCTTCCGTATACAGCACACCCCAGCGTTCAGCCAACGGGTTTGACATACGCCGCCTCGGCATGCTGCTGGCGGTCTTGGAAAAACGCTGCGGCATGCGGCTCATGGCAAAAGACATTTTCCTGAACATCGCAGGCGGCCTGCGTCCCGACGACCCGGCCACCGATCTGGCGGTGATAACCGCCATTCTATCCTCCCATTTCGACATTCCGATTGACAGCAAAACCTGTTTTGCCGCCGAAATCGGACTCTCGGGCGAAGTGCGCCCCGTCACCCGGGTGGACCAGCGCATCAGCGAAGCGGAGAAACTGGGCTACCAGCAGATTTTCATTTCCGCATACAACGGCAAAGAAACGGCGGCACACCGTATCAAAGTGAGGAAAATCTCCAAAATAGACGAACTGCTTCCGGCGCTTTTCCAGGCTTAAAGCGGACGCTACAATGCGGCCTGCAGGCGCAGCAGTTTCACCAGCAAACCCTCCAGTTTGTCCAAAGGCAGCATGGTGGATTGGTCAGACAAAGCCTTTTCCGGATGCGGATGGGTCTCCATGAACAACCCGTCAAAACCGGTGGCGACACCGGCTTTGGCCATCACTTCTATCAAATCCCGCTTGCCGGCGGTCACACCGCTGCTCTGATTGGGACGCTGCAAGGAATGGGTGACATCCAGCACCAAGGGGCAATGGTTCTGACGCATGGGCGCGATGCCGGTAAAATCCACCACCAGGTCCTGGTAGCCGAAAGAGGTTCCCCGCTCCGTCAGCAAAACATTCGGATTCCCCGCAGCACGCACCTTCTCCACGGCAAAGCGAATCGCCTCCGGTGAAACGAACTGCCCTTTTTTGATGTTCACCCATTTGCCGGTTTCCGCCGCTGCCACCAACAAATCGGTCTGACGGCACAAAAAAGCCGGAATCTGAAGCACATCCACATAAGCTGCAGCCATGCGGGCCTCTTCGGGCGTATGCACATCCGTAAGGGTGGGCAGCTGGCAGCGCTCCCCCACCTCCGCCAATAGCTCCAACCCGCGTTTGTCCCCTATTCCGGTAAAGGAATGCAGGCTGGACCGGTTGGCCTTTTTATACGATGCCTTGAAAATATAAGGGATTTCCAAACGATCGCACACAGCAGCGATATGGCGGGGGNNGCAATCTCCATCGGCATCTGCTCGTTTTCAATGACGCAGGGACCCGCTATCAGGAAAAAATGACGACTTTCCGTATGGCGTATTTTCGGAAGGTTTTGAATGCTTGTGATTTCCATAATTTATATATTGGAGTGCAAAAATACTCATTTTTGGGCAACCCCTTGTGAAGAATATCCGAATTAATTGTACTTTTGCAAGCCTTTTTCCCTAAAAGCACAACATTGACATGGAAAACACCCCGCACCGGCGCATACGGAAAGCTGAAATCAGCGACATCCCCACCATTACGGCCATGTACGCCCATTCCAAACAGCTGATGCGGGAAAGCGGGAACATGCGGCAATGGGCGGGAAGCTACCCTGACCTGCGGCAAATCCACGAAGACCTGCAGCGGCAGGTGAGTTTTCTGATGGAAGAGAACGGGAAACCGGTCGCCACCTTTGCCTTTATCATCGGGGAAGACCCCACCTACGCCCACATTGAGGACGGCCAATGGCCGGAAAACACGCCACAGTACGGCACGCTGCACCGCATCGCCCGTGCGCCCGGAGCAAAGCACACCGCGGACGACTGCATAGCCTGGTGCCGAACCCGTATTTCCTGCCTGCGCATCGACACCCATGCGGACAATCCCATCATGCAGCACATACTGCTCAAAAACGGCTTCAGCTACTGCGGCATCATCCGTGTCGCTGACGGAACCCCGCGCCTGGCCTACCAACGGCATCTCAACGAAGTGACGCCTTCCCTGCGGGAGCACATCCACAAGGAAATCATCCCCCGCTACGCCTTTTTCGACAGGGCGCACCAGGTGGCGCACGTGCGCAGCGTCATCGCCCAAAGCCTGCTGCTGGCGAGGCATTATCCGGAAATCTCCCTTAACCAGCTATATACCGTGGCCGCCTACCACGACACCGGCCTGGCCATTGACCGGGAGAAGCACCACCTGCATTCCGGACGCATCCTACGGGAAGACACCCGCCTGCAAGCCTGGTTCCGTCCGGAGGAAATCGAATGCATGGCCGAAGCCGCTGAAGACCATCGCGCTTCCGCCAAACGCCCGCCCCGCAGCCTTTACGGGAAAATCGTAGCGGAGGCCGACCGCCAGCTGGACCAGGAAAGCATTGTGCGCCGCTGCCTGCAATTCGCCCTTTCCGAAAGCCCGCGTCCGGCAAAAGACGCCTGCTGGCAGCATGTGCATGAGCATCTGCATGAAAAATACGCCAAAAACGGCTACCTGCAGCTGTGGATCCCGGAATCGCCCAACGCAGGGAAACTCGCCCAGCTGCAAGCGCTCATCGAAGACGAGCAGGCCTTGCGCTCGCTTTTTGAAAGGATTTATACGGAAGAAGAAAACAAACAATAAAAAAAATGTTTCTTCCGTTATTTCTGCTATGAAAAAAGAAACAGACGCACTGGAACAAACCAAAGAACTTGAAACCAAAGGGATAAGACGACTCCTTTGGACATACGCACTCCCGGCTGTCGTCAGCCAGATTATCGCCTCCGTATACAACATGGTGGACCGCATTTTCCTGGGACAATGCGTGGGCAGCCTGGCCATAGCCGGCCTGGCCATCACCCTGCCGCTGATGAACATCGTTCACGCTTTCGGCTCATTAGTCGGCGCCGGAGCGAGCAGCCGCATGTCGATTGTACTGGGACGCAAGGACGTGCGATGGGCGGAGAAAATTCTTGGGAACAGTGTTTGGCTGACCATCTTTTTTGGCGTCCTTTTCATGAGCGGTGGCTATGTGTTCATGGACCGCATACTGACCCTGTTCGGCGCTTCGGGCCACACCATAGCCTACGCCCGCGAATACATGTACATCGTGCTCCCCGGCATGTTCCTGACCACCTTGACCTTCAACCTGACCGGCCTCATCCGGGCATCAGGCTACCCCAACAAGACCATGTTCATCCTGGCCGGAGGGGCGCTGCTGAACATTGCGCTGGACGCTGTCTTCATCTACGTGCTGCATTGGGGCATAGCGGGAGCCGCTTGGGCCACCACCGTATCCATGGCGGTTTCCTCCATATTCTCGGTAGCGCACTTTATGAAACGGAGCTCGTTTATCCGCTTCAAACGCCATTGCTGGGAACCCAAATTATACATTTTCAGAAACATACTGCTTATCGGCATGAGCCCCTTTCTGATGAACGTCGCCGGCTCTGCCGTGGTGGCGCTGCTGACCCGTCAACTGATACGCTACGGCGGCGACCTGGCTGTCGGAGCCTACGGAGCCATCAATTCCTACGTCCTCTTTGTGCTGATGCTGTTCCTGGGGCTGTGCCAGGGCATGCAGCCCATCGCCGGCTACAATTACGGGGCAGGGCATTCCGACCGGCTGAAAAGAGTATACCTGCTGACCTTGTATTGCTGCGCCTTCATTGGATTCACCGGCACTGTACTGGCGTTTGCCTTCCCCCATCAGATCCTGCGCCTGTTCACCACAGACGGGGAAATGATCCGCATAGGCACGGTCGGCTTACGCTACCTCATGGTCATGGCGCCGCTGATCGGATGCACCATCACCAATTCCG
>DBVK01000095.1:465-853 GCA_002308135.1 Bacteroidales bacterium UBA1266 | reverse complement strand
AGCCTTTCGCGTCAGGTACTTTTCCTGATTCCCATGATGTATATCGTACCCTCCCTTTTTCTGCACTGGCATAGGGACGGGCTTACCGGAGTGTGGGCCGCCTGCACCGTATGCGATTTGCTGGCCGCCCTGCTGGCCTTTGCACTGCTGCTGACCCAATGGAAGGTGTTCCGTCNNCGTTCGCGGCCCACGTAAAGAAGCCGGCCCCAAACCGTAACGCGGCCCCGTGCCCACAGACGTTTCCCGCAGCCTGCTGCCGTGCCGCACGCACAGACACACCTGCACGGAAAACCCTGCCTGCAAGCCATGGGCAACGCCAGAAGGAAGGGGACAACGTATCACAAAACGCGGATGCGGTCGCAAAGGAAACAAAAGCACTGCCAAAAGA
>DBVK01000095.1:0-409 GCA_002308135.1 Bacteroidales bacterium UBA1266 | reverse complement strand
AGCTGATGCATGGGGCGTTCCGGCCACAGGAAGGCTTTCATGGGGTGCTGCCGGAAAAGCGTTTGGGCAAATTATCCGGCGGCGGCACGGCTCCGGTTGACCAGTATGACACCGGCAAAGACCAGCACAGCGGCAACCAGCTTCTGCCAAGTGATACGGTCCATGCCGATAGCTATACTCATCGCACAGGCAATCATCGGCTGCAGGTAGGAATACATGCTCACCACCGTCGGTCGCAGCCGCTGCTGCCCGACCGGAATGAAAAAATAGGCCAGGAAGGTGGAGCATACCATCAAATACACCAGCTCCCACACCCAGCGTCCGGGTACAACGGAAACGTCAAGGCGGGACAGTTCCCCCACATCAAACGGCACAGAGGCGAGCAGGGAGAAAAGGAACATCCACTTCA
>DBVK01000014.1:1219-6225 GCA_002308135.1 Bacteroidales bacterium UBA1266 | reverse complement strand
AAAAAAAAGAATCATTTTTTGGAATTTAAGGGATTCTTTTTTGTAGGGATGCAGTGTGTTGAGTGTGTGTGATATAATTTCAACAGCGCAAAACAGGCCCGGCCACAGGAGGGAAGCCTTCTGCGGGTCGCTGTAAAAGAGGGGGAAGTTGGCGGCGGACTAGTCTGTCTTTTTTTGGATGATTGCTATCAATGTGTCGTAAATGCCCAAACTGACCAACTCCTCTTTCGTGGTGTTGATGTGGAGGTTGAGTCCAATCTCCGGACTGTTGTTATTTTCCGATACATTTTTTTCTTCGTTTTGGTACAATTCGAACAGATTGATGTCCAATTCTTCGGAAATTTGGATAAGCAGTGCGGTGCTTAAATCTTTTTTTGCAAAAATGCGACTGTGCACATATTGCCTTGTTTTTCCAAGATTTCTAGCAAAGGCCGCATAACTGGTGTAATTTTTGTCCACCAACTCTTTGATGGCTTTACCTATGTAAACTTTTTTAATTTTCATAGTACAAATATATTGAAACACACATAAAGTCAGCAGTTATTCTGTATATAAAAAAACACTATTTTGTAATAAAAAACATATACAAAATGTAATATTGTAAAGGAATCCAATTACAATAGTCATAAATTTCAGAAGCGCTTTATTTCCCTTTACAATAATAAACAGCGTATGGCGTTATTTATTTTTACAGTCAAGCGTATGAAAGCCATACATAGCATACCGTTATTTTGCGCCTGCGCGCTGCTTTTGCTGGCAGCCTGCGATAAAAACATGTCCTTGCCATCCTATATTTATGTGGATAGCGTCTCGGTGAGCACGGATTACGCCACCCAGGGAACCGCTTCCGCCAACGTGACGGACGTATGGGTAACGGTGAAAGGGAAAAACCTTGGCGTTTATGAGCTTCCGGCCACTGTCCCTGTGCTTGCGTCCGGGGATTGCAAGGTGCAGCTGCAGGCGGGGATAAAGAAGGACGGCTTGTCCGCCTTGCGTCCGGTGTACCCTTTCTACACTTCCGATATCCGCCAAATGGAGTTGAAGGCTAAGCGGTGCGACACCATAAGGCCTTCCTTTACGTATATGCCCACTGCGGTTTTTCTGTTCAAGGAGGATTTTGAAGATGCGGGCATAAAGTTTTCAGCGGTGGATTCCGGCATTGGCATGCAGAAGACCGCCGAATCCGGGTTGCTGTTCTCTTATCCGCATGAGAGCAACCATTACTCCGGCTACATTGCCTTGGGGCCGGAAGACACCTATTTTGAGGTGAAGACCAATGTTTCCATGAAAAAGCAATTAACCTACACTTTCCTGGAAATGAATTATAACACCACGGAGGATATGGAGGTCGGCATTTATTACCATTACAACGGCCGTGCCGTGCAGACACCGCTTTGCGGCATTTACCGGACCGGAAGCAGGGGTAACAGCACATGGAGGAAAATTTACGTCAATTTGACGGAGGCGGTCAATGCGAACAGTTATGCCAGCACCTATGAGGTGTACATAAAATCGGTGAAAGCGGTTTCGGACTCCGCGGTTTATTTGTTTGATAACATCAAAATAGTCAATATGTAATGGCAGTAATCAACAACAAAAAGCAAACCTTCCGTTACGTGGCCTGCGACGCGTTGGCTGCCATTTTGGCCACAGCCATTTTCTTTGTGGCGAGAAAATATAATTTTTTCAGTGATTTGGGAAGGCGTCAAGTGTTTGAACAGACGGTCCATGACTGGAAATTCTATATGGATATTATAGGTATCCCTTTTTTCTGGCTCATATTTTATGTGCTGTGCGGCTCTTACCGGAAAATCTACCGCAAATCCCGGCTGAAAGAACTGGTTTCCACTGTTCGTCAGGTGCTTATTGGCACCCTGATTCTTTTTTTCGTCATTATGCTGGATGATTATGTGGAGTCTCCGACAGATTATATCCGTCTTTTCCTGCTGCTGTTTTTCCTCCAGTTCGGGCTTACCTACCTTTTCCGTCTGATTATCATTACTATTACGAATAATCAGATTCACCGGGGGGAGCTGGAGTTCCCGGCCATTTTGGTTGGGGGCGGCCAGGAGGCCTTGCGGTATTACCATGCGCTGCAGAAACAGCGGCAGCATTCGGGCACCAAGCTGCTGGGCTTTGTGACGGCCAATGGGGAGGACACCACGGAAATCTCCGCCCTGCTTCCCTGTTTGGGGAGCTATGAAGCTATTCCGCAGCTGATCCGCGAGCACGCGGTGGAAGAGCTGGTGGTGGCCGTTGGCGACGACACCCGTATGATCCTGGGCAAGATTTTCCCCAACCTGGAGGCTTCCAATCTGCTGATCAAGATTTTCCCGCATACCACGGACTACCTTATCGGTTTGGTGAACAGCACGGCCGTGTACCATGAGCCTTTGATTGAGATGCATTTGGATTTCATGCCGGTAGGGCTGAAAACTTGCAAACGGATTTTCGATATCATCGGTTCCCTGGTGTGTATAGTGCTGTGCATCCCCTTGTACGTGTTTCTGGCTTTTGGGGTGAAATGCTCCTCCCCCGGTCCGGTGCTGTTCCGTCAGGAAAGGGTGGGATACCGGGGCAAACCTTTTAATATCATCAAATTCCGCTCCATGTATGTGAACGCGGAAGAGGCGGGACCCCAGCTCTCCAGCCGGCACGACAGCCGCATTACGCATTTCGGGGTGTTTATACGCAAAACCCATTTGGATGAGATCCCACAGTTTTTCAATGTCTTGAAAGGGGACATGTCGTTGGTGGGCCCGCGTCCGGAACGCCAATACTATATCGATCAGATTGTGAAAAAAGCCCCTCATTACCGGCTGCTGCAGCTGATCAAACCCGGACTGACCTCCTGGGGGCAGGTGACCTACGGTTATGCTGAAAATGTGGACGAAATGATAGAACGCCTCCGTTACGACATGGTCTATCTGGAAAACATATCCCTGCTGATGGACGTGAAAATCCTATTTTATACTGTTTTGGCGGTTATCGCCCATAAGGGGAAGTGATTGCGCTTTCAAAAAAAAGTTCGGGGGAACAACGTTTGCGTAAGGAAGTATTTGTTATTTTTGCAAAACAAAAAAAGAGAGAAAAGCCATGATGAAATTTATCGTATCCAGCCAGTTATTGTTTAAAAACCTTCAAAATATCAGTGGTATCATCGTTACGAACAAGAGTGTGCCCATTGTGGAGAACATTCTTTTCACTTTGGAAGGGATGGATTTGCTGCTGACAGCCACGGACTTGGAAACCACCATGACAGCGCGTGTGGCTTTGTCCCAGGCGGAAGGATCCGGAAGTCTTGCGATTCCGGCCAGACTGGTGGTGGAAACCTTGAAAACCTTGCCGGACGTTCCAGTGGTGTTCACCATTTCGGACGAAGGCAATGTGGAAATCGTGGCGGATAACGCCCGTTACAGCCTGATGGGTTTCAGTGCGGAACAATTCCCGACACTCCCCGGCATGAATGATTCCAAAACCTTTTCCATGCCGGTGCAGCATTTGTGCAATGCCATCGGGAAGACGAATTTCGCTACAGGCACGGCGGATGTGCGTCCGGTAATGGGCGGCATTTTCTGTCAGATTGAGGCGGAACGTATTGTTTTTGTGGCTACAGACGGCCACCGCATGGTGAAATACGAAAACAAATGCAGTGACACCGGAATCAACGAGTCCATGATTCTTCCGAAAAAGCCTTTGCTGCAGCTGAAAAACGTGCTGCAAACGATGGAAGGCGATGTGCAGATTGATTTCAACGCATCCCAGGTGTCCTTCACTATGCAGTCGCTGACAATGGTTTCCAAACTGATAGAGGGACGTTATCCGAATTATGCATCCGTGATCCCGAAAAACAATTCGAACAGCATGCAGGTGGACCGCCTGGTCATGTTGCAGAAATTACGCAATATCGCCATGTATTCCAACCAGGCGACGCATCAGGTGCGGTTGTCAATCACGAAAAAAATGCTGACCCTTTCCGCCGAAGACCATGCCATGGCCAGTAAGGCGGTGGTGAACATGCCCTGCCAATACGAGGGCGAGGACTTGAACATTGGCTTCAGCTCCAAGTTTCTGCAGGAATTCCTGAGCAACCTGGACACACCGGAGGTTCTGTTCAGCCTTTCGCACGCTACGGGGCCGGGACTGCTGTTCCCGGTGTACAGCAATCCGGAGGAGGTGAAGGAGGATATTCTGATGCTGGCCATGCCGGTGATGCTGAATGCCGAATAAGCCTGCCAAGGCGGGAAGCGCAGTTGTTCCAGCGCAAACATATAATATACATATAATATAAATGTCAGCATGCAGTGTTGCAAACAGCTTGTTGTTCCGCCGGTGAAACAAAAATCAACTAAAACCAT
The DNA here is from genome assembly GCA_002308135.1 of Bacteroidales bacterium UBA1266. The sequence goes on along the minus strand of DBVK01000014.1, from coordinate 1,867 downwards.
AAAATAACAACAACCATTATGAGCATCATCAAACCATTCAAGGGCTTCCGCCCGCCCGTTGACATTGTCGAAAAACTGGCCTCGCGCCCGTACGATGTCCTTAATAGTGAAGAAGCCCGCAAAGAATGCGAAGGCAATCCCTATAGCTTGTTACATGTGACCAAAGCTGAAATCGACCTGCCTAAAGGCACCGACGAACATTCGCCTGAGGTGTACCTGCAGGTGGTGAAGAACTACAACATGTTCAAGGATTTGGGCTGGCTGGTCAAGGATGAGGAGGAGAAACTCTACATCTANNAAGGACGCCAACGCCAAGTGGCAGTACGGTATCGTGGCTTGCGCCTATAGCGAGGATTATGTGAACAAAATCATTAAGAAACATGAGCTGACCCGCAAAGACAAGGAGGAGGACCGCATGAAGCACGTCCGCATCACCAACGCCAATGTGGAGCCTGTGTTTTTCGCCTATCCGGCCGTGGCCCGCATTGATGAGATTGTGGCTTCCGTCACCGCCCAAAAGCCCCTCTACGATTTTATCGCCAAGGAGGACGGTTTCGGACACCGCTTCTGGGTCATTGACGACCGCAAGCTCATTGACGAGCTGGTTGAACTGTTCGCCACCAAAGTGCCCGCCATGTACATCGCCGA
>DBVK01000014.1:684-1101 GCA_002308135.1 Bacteroidales bacterium UBA1266 | reverse complement strand
CGTGGTGAAAGACCTCAACGGCCTCAGCGGCAAGGAGTTTTTCGCCAAATTGGCCGAGAATTTCGACATCGAGTGCAAATGTGACTGCACCAGGAACGGTGGCAAGTGCGACTGCGAATTCCCCTGCCATTGCGCGTGCAGCCAGGAGTACAAGCCCAACAAGCTGCACAACTTCTCGATGTATTTCGAGGGGGTGTGGTACAGCCTCACCGCCAAGCCCGGCACCTATAACGATAACGACCCGATCGGCGTATTGGATGTGACTATCCTCAGCAACCTTGTTCTGGACAAGGTGCTTGGCATCAAGGATCTTCGTACTGACAAACGCATTGATTTTGTGGGCGGTATACGTGGACTCGGTGAATTAAAACGCCGCGTGGACAACGGTGAGATGAAGGTGGCTTTCGCCCTCTATCC
>DBVK01000014.1:236-649 GCA_002308135.1 Bacteroidales bacterium UBA1266 | reverse complement strand
AAACTGCGCTCCGGCCTCGTGATCCATGAGCTTTGCTAGTCAAGATTACCGACAACAGGGCATGCTTTCAACGGCATGCCCTGTTTTGCTATCAGGAAACACGATGAAACAGCTTTTTTTTATATGCTGCTTTGCCGCCTTTTTCACCGCCTGTGCGACGAAAGGGGATGTCATTCCGGAAGCGCCTGATTACAGCGACAGCACGCAGTGGTATGTAGCCGACCGTGGCGCCGGCGTGGATGTGTTCTATATTGTTTCCACAGAGTGTGCGGACTATCATGTCAACGGACAGACGTATCACTATGCCGACACGCGCAATGACAGCCTGCGCGCGCAGCTGTTTGGCGAGATGTTGGGGGTGGACAGGCTGTTGGCCGGAGCGTTGAATTATTATTCCCCATATTACCGTCAGG
>DBVK01000014.1:0-213 GCA_002308135.1 Bacteroidales bacterium UBA1266 | reverse complement strand
CTATAGCGATGTGCGCAAGGCTTTCGCCTATTATCTGGCGCATTTTAACCAGGGCCGGCCCTTCATCCTTGCCGGTTTCAGCCAGGGGGCAATGGCTGTGGTCGACCTGCTGAAGGAAATGGACGACGTGACATGCAGCCGCTTAGTGGCAGCCTACGTTATAGGCTACAAGGTCATGGACAGCAGCGCCCATATCCGTCCGGCAAAAGACAG
>DBVK01000007.1:2014-3454 GCA_002308135.1 Bacteroidales bacterium UBA1266 | reverse complement strand
GGGCGATAGCTTTCCATCTCTTGGAACAAGGGCGTGAAATCATAGGATTCGGGGACATACACCTTGGACACATTGCGGCAGCCCATACCGAAATACAGGCAGATGTCCGCAGCCAGCCCCTGCAGCTCCGCCGCGCTCTCCTTGCCGTCCAGCACAGCCACACCGTTGCAGTGCCCCCGGAAAATATGGGGTTTGCTTCCGAAATAATGCGAGAAATAACGGGTCGAATTGTCGCTTCCTGTGGCAATGACCGCATCCACCGCACCGAGGCGGTCCTGCGTCAGTTCGAAATGGGAAGCGGCTTCCGGGCACAAGGCCGTCAGCATTTCAACCAAAAGCGGCCACAAACGGGTGTCGTGGGAGGACATTTTCCCCACAAAAACATCGCCCGCCATGTAGACACACAGCAAATCATGAAAAGCCACCAAAGGGATGTTGCCCGCCATGATGACACCTATGCGGTGTGTGTTGTTTTTCGCCTTCAATTCAGGAAGATACATCCCTATCCAGCGTTCCAGCGCATGACCGTCCTCCCCGAGCATCATCCGCGAAAGGGCCGAAGCCGCCTCGCGCACAAAGTCCGGAATGAACCAGGAATGGTAGCAATGCTCCCTTTCCACGGCCTCCTCCCATTTTTCCCAAAGCGGGCGTATCTCGGAGGGAAGTTCCTCTTTATCTTTGGTTTTAAGTAGCTTAGCCAGCAATTGCAAGCTTTTCACCCTCTCCTCTATGCGCATGATTCCCTTATTTTGTATGCAGTTGCAAATTTCCACAAAATACGGATATGAACGCCTGGACCGAACGGAAATTTTCACACGGATGGCGGGTTTAAAAAAACGCCAAAAATAAATCACCGCAAAAGCGGGAATCCTTTCCGGATTTATGACTATCTTTGCATTTTGTAATTTTCATGCGTAGCTATGCGGAGACTGCTTGCTGTTTTTTTGGGTTTACTTTTCATCTGCACCTCCTTATACGGTCAGCGGAAAGAGACATTCCGGGCTTTTGAGGACTCCATCACGCACCTGCACCGCGAAATCCTCAACGAACGCAACGCCACGCTGCGCTACCAGAAGAACGAACGGCTGCTCAAACTGTTCGAGGAGGCGCTCAAATTGCGCAATTCCATCAATTACGGTTTCGACTCCGTCAAAACCATCTCCATACTGACCTCTCCGGACAAGAAAGTCCGCATCATCACCTGGTTCCTGATTGACGACAACGGCACGCACGAGCATTACGGCTTTTTGCAGGCCTATAACAGCGAAAAGGGGAAATACGTGGTGTATCCGCTGNNNNCCCGCTGACGGACTGCTGGATGAAGATCACCAACCCCACCACCCAGGTGCTGAACCCTTCCGTGTGGTTCGGGGCGCTGTACACCCAACTCATACAGACCAAGGACGACGACAAGACCTATTACACCCTGCTCGGCTGGAA
>DBVK01000007.1:530-1968 GCA_002308135.1 Bacteroidales bacterium UBA1266 | reverse complement strand
CACAACAAACCGGTTTTCGGCGCCACCATCTTCCGCAACTATGCCAAACGCACCACCCGGGTGCTGTTCGAATTCGCACCGGTCGGGCGCATGAACCTCACCTATGAGAAACAGTCTCTCGCACAACGGGTGGAGAAGAAAAAACGGAAGAAAAACCAGAAGAAAAACCAGAAGAAGAACGAGGCTCCGGGACTGGACACCCTTCAGGTGCAGATGATTATCTTCGACCGCCTCATCCCCATGGACGAGCACCTGCAGAAGCTCCCCCAGTACTATGTGGGCGAATCCAGCCTGAACGACGCCTTTATACAGCAGAACGGGAAATGGGTTTTCCGCCCCGATGTCATTGGCCGCAATCCGGACAAGGAATTACCTGCATACGAACGCAAAAACCAGCAATTCTACAAACCGGTGCGTAAACAAAGCGCACCCAAACAGCCATGAAGCGGTACGGACGGATAATGAAAGGCACCGCTGTCAAAATTGGTGTGCTTATATTGTTTTACAGTCTGTTGCGTATTGTTTTCCTCCTTTACAACAGCCCGCATTTCCCCGAGGCACGGCTACTGCATTTTCTGGCAGGCATACGCTTCGACCTTTCCGCAATCGCTTACCTTAACCTGCCCTGGCTGCTTATCGCCCTGCTGCCGTTCCCCTTTTTCCAGAAGAAAGGATGGCTGGCCGGCTGCAACATTTATTACGTGACGGCCAACAGCATCGCCCTGCTCGCCGGTTTTGTAGACATAGGCTATTTCCCCTACGTGTCCAAGCGGCTTACGGCGGACATCTTCAGCTACCTCGGCCACGGGCAGTTCGATTTCAAGGCGCTGCTGCCCCTGTTCCTCACCCAGTTTGCATGGATGATTCCGCTGCTGGCGGCCATGGTGGCGCTGATGATTTGGATATGCCGGAAAAACCGCCGCCTTGCGGAGAAAGAGACCGAAGCCACCCATCGCACAACCTCTCAAATTGTATACCAATCAGGAAATTACGCAGGCATTCTCCTGCTGGCGCTGACGCTGATGCGCGGTGGCTGGCAGTTGCGTCCGCTGAGCATTATTAGCGCCGGCGCCTACGCCACCCCCCAATACATGCCCCTGGTGCTGAACAGCCCTTTCACCCTTTTGCGCACCATTGGCAAGGAAACCATCCCTTCCTTTGGCTATTTTCCCGGACTTGACGACGCTGAACGGATCTGCTCCCCGCTGCACACCTCCTACCAGGCGCCGGAAACACCACACCCCGAGGTAAAGAATGTGGTGCTGATTGTGCTGGAAGGCATGTCGCAGGAGCTGTTCGCATACTACCATCCGCAACAGCCGGACTATCCGGAATACTGCCCCTTTCTGGACAGCATCGCCCGCCGCTCCTGGGCATTCAACGGCATCTCCAACGGAAGGCGCACCATGGAGGGCATTCCCGCCATTGTCTGCGGCAT
>DBVK01000007.1:0-520 GCA_002308135.1 Bacteroidales bacterium UBA1266 | reverse complement strand
CCGCCTGTGCAGTCCGGTGGAGCTGCTGCGCCAAAACGGTTTCCACACCAGCTTTTTCCACGGGGCGGAAAACGGCAGCATGAATTTCGAGAGCTTCTGCCACGCCATAGGCTATCAGGATTATTTCGGCATGAACGAATACCCGCATCCGGAAGATTACGACGGCAGCTGGGGCATACCCGACCGGAGCTTCCTGCAGTTTATGGCCGGCGAACTGCATACCATGCCACAGCCCTTTTTCGCCACCGTCATGACACTCAGCTCCCACCACCCTTTCAAACTGCCGAAGGACGCGGGAGCCGGCAGCCGCAGCTACCCGAAAGGCGCCCACCCCATGCACACGGTCAGCGCCTACACCGATTTCGCCCTGCGGGAGTTTTTCCGGCAGGTTTCAAAAGAGCCTTGGTTCGACAGCACCCTTTTCCTTATCACTGCCGACCATGCCTATGAAGGAAGCGACACCTTCACCCGCAACCCTTACGGCAGCTACCTCATACCCGTCCTGTTCTACCATCCGGCT
>DBVK01000091.1:435-3794 GCA_002308135.1 Bacteroidales bacterium UBA1266 | reverse complement strand
CAGCCATTTGTATTTCTCCTGATCCGCCATGGTGGCATAATCCTTCGGCTTTCCGAACAGGGAATACGGAGGCGTCAGCTGGGCGGACAGCAGGAATTCCGAACCGGTGCGCGGAAAAATCAANNAAGGCATCGGAAGAGTTCCGGTTAAGCGAGAAATGATAGGCCAGACAGTTCGAATATCCGTCCGTGAAAATAAAATAGTCATAATTGTTCAGGTTGTAGTGGGTGAAAGAAACGGCATTGGAGACGGAAAAATAGTCATCCGGCCATCTCAGGCGGCTGGACAGCCCCACAGATGCGTTGAACATCTTGATGCCAAAGAACTTGTTGCTTGAGCGGGCATAGCCGTTGTTGTAATCAGAAAACGATGAGGATATCGTCAGCGCTGTCGGCTTGCGGCCGCCTAACCAAGGTTCGGTGAACGAGGCGCCGAACTGCTTGTAATAGGTGTTGGCGTATATCTTAAAGGCCAGACGCTGTCCGTCTCCGGAAGGAATCGGAGTCCAGGCGTTTTTGTCAAATATTTTCCGGGTGGAAAAATTGTTGAAAGTCAAGCCAAGACTGGCGATAAACTGGTTGCTTCCCCATCCGATGGAGAACTCCAGCTGGTCCGAATTGGCCTCTTCCACCACGTATTCCAGATCCACCGTCCCGTCAGCCTCGTTGCTCTTCGGGATAACGTTCATTTTCTCCTGGTTGAAATAGCCCAACTGCAGCAGCTGGCGCTGGGAACGTATCACATCCGAACGGCGGAACTTGGCGCCGGGAAGCGTGGACAATTCACGCAAAATCACTTCATCCGCCGTACGGGTGTTGCCCGAAACCGTCACCCTGTTGATATAGGCCACAGAACGTTCCATGATACGGATTTCCAAATCAATGGAATCATTCTCCACCCTCACTTCCACCGGTATGGCATTGAAGAAAAGGTAGCCGTCATCCAAATACAGCGAACTGACATCCAGTCCGTCCGGATTCATGCTCAGGTTGGTTTCCAAAAGTGTGGTGTTATACACATCACCCTTGCTGATATTCAAAACTTTACTCAGAACTTCGGAAGTGTATTTGGTGTTGCCCACCCAGGTGATGTCACGGAAATAATACCGTTTGCCCTCGTGAATGTACAAATCGATGTTCAGGTTGCGCTCCTTGTTGTAATAGACAGAATCCCTGACTATATAGGCGTCCCGGTAACCCAGCTCGTTCATCTTCCTGACCAGGGCGTCCTTGTCGCTTTCGTATTTGGACTCATTGAATTTGGAGGCTTTCATGGTCAGGTTGACGCGGTCCTGGGCGTAATAGGTCAGCAGGGCTTTCAAATCCTTCCCCTTGTATTTGTCATGGTTGCGGAAGAAATCCACAATAGCGGTGTCCACTTTGTCAAAAGGCCTGAAATAAAAACGCTGCTTCGTCTCCTTCATCGCTTTGCGCAAGGCATAGCCTTCCACTTGCGTTATCCCGTGAAACGCCACTTCGTCAATATGCACTTTCTTGCCCTTGCGCACCACTATCGCCAGGGAGACCACGTTGGGGTTTGCGGTGTCCTTTTCCTCATTCACCGCCACTTCCACATGGTTGAAGCCCTTTTCCACATAATAATCGGCAATAATGTTCCTGATGACGTTTTTCAGGTTGTCATTCACCACTTTGCCTTGTGAAAGCGAAACCTTTTTCTCGAAATCCTCAATATCCCCACGCTTCACCCCTTTGTAGGAAAAGCCTTTCAAACGGGGCATCTCCTCCAGATACACATCCAGGAAAATGGTTTTGCCTACGACCTTGGTGGCCGTTATGCGGATATTGTCCTTATAAATGCCCAATTTGGAGAGGCGTTGTATGCTTTTGGTAATCTTTTCGCCAGGTATCCTGATCTTATCGCCCACCACAAACTGCAGGTTACGCGCATCACAAGTGGCGCCGCTGAAAGTGATGCCACCCACCTCATATTCCACCGGATTAAGGTAGTTTAAGGAGATGATCTGATTGTCCTCCCCCAAATGCACCTGAGCCTGGAGTGCGCCAAAACCGCACATCCACAGAAGCAGCAATCCTATTTTTACCTTAAAGCGTAACTTCACAGCCATCCTATTACAAAAACCATGCTTAAACACGTTTGCCGAACCGGCGTTGACGATGCTGGTACTCGTCAATCGCCTTGTACAATTCCTCCGGTGTGAAATCCGGCCAAAGCACTTCGGTAAAATAAAACTCCGAATAAGCCAACTGCCAAAGCAGGAAATTGCTTATCCTCAATTCATTACTTGTTCGTATCAACAAATCGGGATCGGGCATGCCCGCCGTTTGCAGACAAGAGGATATGGCTTGCTCGTCAATCCCCTCCGGCTGCAGCTCCCCTTTCTTGACCCGCTCCGCCAACAGTCGCGCCGCACGGGCAATCTCCCAGCGGGACCCGTAACTGATAGCGATATTAAACGTGATGCCGGTGTTGTTTTGCGTGACCTCTATGGTCTTCTGGAACTCTTTCCGGCAAGCTGTACTCAAGGCGTCAAAATCACCCAAGAAATTGACTTTCACATTCTTTGCATGCAACTCCTCAATCTCCCACTTGCAGGCGTCTATAAAAAGCTGCATCAGCGCATCCACCTCGTCCTTGGAACGGGACCAGTTTTCTGTGGAAAAAGCATAGATGCTCAAGTATTTCACCCCAAGCGCATCGCAAGCGTCCACGATGTCATGAATGGCTTTATATCCCTGTTCGTGACCTTCCACCCGCGCGACCCCGTGCCGCTCCGCCCAACGGCGGTTACCGTCCATANNGTGACCGAACATACGTGCCAAACCCTGTTTCTTTGCCCAGCGACCGTTACCGTCCATAATAATGGCGATATGCCGCGGCATTGGTTTCTGCAAAATGTCATCACGCAAAGACATAGGAGCCTAGTGTTTTCTTACGGATTTGTGGGAACTGGCTTTGGACATATAGCTGCAGCCCTGTTTATAATTGAACTTGAAAGAGAAGGTCAGGTTTGCGAAAGAATACCAGTCCTTTGTCTGTGCATTACCACGGGCAGTGCCTTCCTCGTGGTATTCCGCTCCGGCGTCAAGATGTGCAGGATCCGAGAAATACTCCACAATCGGGGAACGCTCCGTGTTCAATTTGATATGGTCGACATAGGTCGTACTGACATCGTCTATATAATCCGTAAAGGTTTTACGCATGCCCCATTCGAAACCGATGGAATAATAATACAGGAAATTAAAACGGAAACCCATGCCGAAAGGAAGCGCGATGCCGGTCAGGCTGTACCTTTCCCTGTCCAGGCCTTCCAGCCCCTGCCCTTCCGTTCCCAACGGCTGCAAATCATACCATTTGTCTTTGTATTTCGCCTGCGGATT
>DBVK01000091.1:0-320 GCA_002308135.1 Bacteroidales bacterium UBA1266 | reverse complement strand
TCGTTTCCGTTGGTTTCTGCGTCACTGGCTTCCAGGCTGCCGAAGAGCACCGTGGACTTGAAAGCCCAACGGGGATTGAAATTATACCGGTACATGGCGCCAGCGGCAGGCTGCAATTTGGCAAACATTCCCGAAGGATTCAATTCGCCCAAATAGAAAGAACCACCTACGCACAGTCCTATTTCCGACACTTGCGCAAAACCTAACTGCAACGTGCAGAAACAGATGCACAGAAAAAAAACAATTCGTTTCATAACCTTTCTTTTTAGTTCCCTTTCCCGATTATACACTGGGTCGAATTTGCAAAGGTACAAAATATT
>DBVK01000004.1 GCA_002308135.1 Bacteroidales bacterium UBA1266 | reverse complement strand
CTGGTGATCACCCACTACCAGCGGCTGCTGAATTACATCGTTCCCGATTTCGTCCATATCCTTTACGAGGGGCGCATCGTAAAAACCGGAGACAAGAGCCTGGCTTTGAAGCTGGAGGAAAAAGGCTACGATTGGATCAAATCCGAATTGGAGAACAACTGATGACCCCTACCGAAGCCTTAGGCAAGCTGTACCTGATCCCCACCCTTTTGGGCGGTGAGGACGTAAGCCGTTGCGTTCCGGAGTACAACCGCAGCATTATCTGCGGCCTTTCCCATTTTGTGGTGGAGGAAATCCGCAGCGCCCGACGTTTCCTCCGGAAAATAGACGCCTCCTTCCCTATCGACAGCTGCAGCTTCCAAGAACTGAACGAGCATACGGTGACACTGGACAGCCAAAGCCTGCTGCAACCGGTGTACGAAGGCCATTCCATCGGGCTGCTTTCCGAAGCGGGGCTGCCTTGTGTGGCCGACCCCGGCGCCAACCTCGTGGCCGCCGCCCACGACCGCAATATCCGCGTCATTCCCTTAATGGGCGCATCGTCCATATTTGCGGCTTTAATGGCATCCGGCCTTTCCGGACAGCATTTCCGTTTTCATGGCTACCTGCCCAAGGAAAAAGACGAAATGGTGCGTAAAATCAGGCAGATGGAAAACGAATCGGCCAAAGAGGCCTCCGCCCAACTCTTCATAGAAACGCCCTATAAAAACCAGGTGCTATGGGATTTGCTCCTGGAAACCTGCCAAAACGAAACNNCGCCGGCATCACCCTGGAAGGGGAATACATTGTGACCAAATCCGTGCGCGACTGGAAAAAAACAGTCCGCCCCAACATACACAAACAACCCGCCTTATTCATTATTCAGCGATCATTCATTTAAACACCTGCTATGGCAAACGAAAAAAAATCCGGATTCAACATCCTGCTGCTGGTCATCAGCTATTGGAAAACCCTGCTGGTGGTGGGAGTCACCACTGCGGTCGCCTCTTTCCTGCTTTCCATGCCCTTTTTCATCAAACCCAAGTACAAATCGTCCGTCATCATGTTCCCCACTTCCTCCAACGCCGTGTCACAGCTGGTGCTGGCCGATGGGAACTATAACGAGTTTCTGGATGTCACCCAATTCGGGAACGACCTGCAGATAGAGCAGATGATCCAGATCCTGCAATCCCGTGACATCAAGGACCACCTGATACAGCGCTTCGACCTGGTCAGGCATTACGAAATAGACACCAACAGCAAGTATTGGAAAACCAAACTGTACAAATACGTGGACGGAAACGTCACTTTTTCACGCACACACAACCTTGCGGTGGAAATCAGCGTAGAAGACACGGATCCGCAACTCGCCGCCGCCATGGCCAACGAAATCGCGGATTTTTACGACACCCTGAAACGCCGCATTGTGCAGCAGCGTTCCATAGAGGCTTTCCGCATTCTGCAGGATGAGATGCGCCTGACCGAAGAGCAGGTCGCCCTGCTGAACGACTCCCTCTCCCGGATCATGAGCAACGGCGTATTCGATTACGAATCCCAATCCGAACGGCTGACGCAGCAATACGCGGTGGAAGTCGCCAAAGGCAACACGGCAGCGGTGGAACGCCTGAAAAAAGAGCTGGTTGTGCTGGAGAAATGGGGTCCCCTCTATGTCTCCGTCCGCGACCGCTTGTACCATCTTAAAGAAGTACAAGAGATTTATCAGCAGAAATACCAGAATACCAGAGTGGACGCATCTTATTCCCTGCCCCAAAAATTTGTGGTGGAAAGGGCGCAGGCCTCGGATAAGAAATGCTATCCGAAAAAATTGGCCATCAGCCTGGTTTCCACGATTTGCGTGCTGATTTTCACCATTTTCCTCATTGTCTGCCAAGACGGGTTGAAACAATTGGGACACGCCATGCGCCAAAGCATACGTCGCGGCAGCGCAGACACGGCCCCCCAAGCTTAAGCTAGCACCGGATGGAGAAGCTGCGCCAGTGGACACATAACCACAGAACCGCCCTGAGCATACTCGCCGCGAGCCTGCTGTTCATGGCCGTATGTGTGATTGGCGTGCGTTACGAGCGTCCCTGGGTGGCTTACAGCGTTTTCCTGATCATTGGCGTATACCTGGTCTGCATGCATACGGAAGCCTGCCTCTACCTGACCGCATTGCTGACACCGCTTTCCATCAACATCAGTGAAAAAGCCCCCGATGTGGCGTTCAACATGTCCATACCTTCCGAACCCCTGTTGATTAGCCTGATGCTTTTGTTTATCTGGAAAGTGCTATGGACGAAGGACTATCCCAAGGAAGTGCTGCGCCATCCCATTTCCATCGCACTTTACCTTTACCTGGCCTGGCTGCTGGCCGCCTCTTGCGCGAGCACCATCCCATTGGTTTCCTTCAAGCATTGGCTGAGCAAGCTGTGGTTTATCCTCCCCTGCTATTTCTACCTTGCCGGGGAAATACGCCGCAACGAGCGCAATGCGGCCCGTTTCATGCTTTGCTACGCCATAGGATTGGGCATAGTGGTCTGCATGACCACGGTGAAGCATATACAGTTGGGTGCGGTCGAGAAGGTGGCCTACTGGGTCATGACCCCTTATTACAACGACCACACCGCCTACGGCGCCATTCTGGTGTTTTTCAGCTGCATACTTCCCGGATTCATCGTCCGCAAGGAAGAACAGCGCGGCATACGCCGCCTGGCCGCCCTGCTGTGGGTGATTGTCATGATTGGCCTCTACCTGTCGTTCAGCCGGGCCGCATGGCTGAGTCTGGCCGTCGCCATTGGCATCTTTATACTGGCCGCTTTACGCATACGTTTCCGCACCGTGCTGATCACGGGAACCGCCCTGCTTGCATTTGCTGTCTGCTTTGCGGATGACATCCTCTACCGCTTGAACAAAAACGACACAGAATCCTCCAAAAACCTCGTGGAGCACCTGCGGTCCATGTCCAACATCTCCTCGGACGCCTCCAATGTGGAGCGCATCAACCGATGGACGTCCGCCATCGCCATGTTCAAGGAGAAACCCTTGCTCGGATGGGGTCCCGGCACCTACCAGTTCCAATACGCGCCTTTTCAGAATCCGCGCTACAAAACCATTATCACAACCAATTCGGGAGACGGAGGCAATGCCCACAGCGAATACCTGGGCCTGCTGTCCGAAAGCGGTTTGATCGGCCCCTTGCTGCTGCTATGGCTGATAGGCTGCTGCCTGTCCACAGGGCTGAAGCTTTACCATCGCAAGCAGGCGCCCCCCTCCCGACGCAT
>DBVK01000109.1:3417-4003 GCA_002308135.1 Bacteroidales bacterium UBA1266 | reverse complement strand
ACCCATGTTCTCCCCAGCCACCACATAGTCCACTTTGCTGCTGACGGAAGAGAGCAACCTGCCTCCGTAGTCCTCCACCATGCTTTCCAGCTCTTTGCGGCGTGCCGGCGTGCCGAAGCTCCCACTCACCACAAAGCATTTGCCCTGCAGCGCATCGGACACAGGCAAGGCGGCTTCCTCCATTTCAAAATGCAATCCCTGCTGGGATAAAAGGTATAGGTGCTGCATGTTTTCAGGGTCTTCAAAAAACCGGACAATGCTTTCGGCCATCACTTCGCCCACGTCCTCCACTTCCATCAGCTCCGCTGCCGACGCCTGCTCTATGGCCGCAAGGGAGCGGAAATGGCGGGCGATGTTCTTGGCGGATGTCTCGCCCACATAACGGATACCGATGGCATACAGCACCCTCTCGAAGGGGACTTCCCTGGATTTGGCGATGCCGTCCAGAATATGCCGCACCGTTTTCTCCCGGAAACTGACCACCCTTTCCTTATCGTTGGAAACATACGTGGTCTCCAAACCCAGCAACTGCTCAAAAGTCAGGGTGTAGAAATCGGCGGGGCAGGAGACCAGGCCCGCCTTAAGC
>DBVK01000109.1:0-3404 GCA_002308135.1 Bacteroidales bacterium UBA1266 | reverse complement strand
ATGGCCTTGCGGCTGATGAAATGCTCCAGGCGGCCCTTCAGCTGGGGCGGGCACTGATAGCGGTTGGGGCAATAGGAGGCCGCCTCCTCCCCCACGCGCACCAGAGGTGTTCCGCAAGCCGGGCAATGCGTCACAAAACGGACAGCAAGACTGTCCGCCTTGCGCGATGCCGTATCCACGCCCACGATTTTAGGAATGATTTCCCCGCCTTTCTCCACATACACCGCGTCGCCTTCATGCAAATCCAGGTTGGCGATGATATCCGCATTATGCAGCGTGGCGCGTTTGACCGTGGTGCCGGCCAGGGATACGGGACGAAGGTTGGCCACCGGCGTGACCACCCCGGTGCGTCCCACCTGATAGCTCACACTGAGCAGGTCGGTCTTCACCCTTTCCGCTTTGAATTTATAGGCAATGGCCCAGCGCGGCGACTTGGCGGTGCTCCCCAAGCGCTCCTGATAGTCCAGCCTGTTCACTTTCAGCACAATACCATCTATATCAAAAGGCAGTTCCCGGCGCCGCACATCCCAACTGCGTATGAAATCGTACACCTCCCGCATGCCGTGACAGCATTGTGCGTATGCTCCCACCTTGAAGCGCCAACGACGCAATTGCGCAATGCTTTCCTCCTGGGTGCTAATGCTTTCCATGGGAGTATTGAGAAAATACAGAAAAGCGTCCAGGGAACGCCGCGCCACCTCGGAGGAATCCTGCAGTTTCAGGCTGCCGCCGGTGGCGTTGCGCGGATTGGCGAAAAGTGTGTCACCGGCTTCCGCCTTCTCCTCGTTCAAGCGGCGGAACGCCTCGTGGGGCATCAGCACCTCCCCCCTCACCTCCAGACGGGAAGGCACGTCCTCCGCCTCGATTTTCAACGGAATGGACCGTATGGTGCGGACGTTGGCGGTAATGTCATCGCCTTGCACACCGTCGCCCCGGGTGGCGGCGCGCACAAGCACCCCGTCCTCGTAAAGCAGGCTCACCGAAATGCCGTCGAACTTCAGCTCACAGACATAATCCACCTCAGGCAGGCCCAAGGCGGTGCATACCCGGCCGTCAAAAGCGGCCAGCTCCTCTTCGTTATAGGTGTTCCCCAACGAAAGCATGGGACGTTCGTGGCGCACATGGGCAAAACGCTTGGTGACACTTCCGCCCACCCGCAGCGTCGGACTGTCCGGCTGGCGGTATTGCGGAAACACCTCCTCCAGCTCCTGCAGTTCCTTCAGTTTCTGATCGAACTCATAGTCACTGATGGTTGGATGGTCCAACACATAATAATTGTAGTTGTGGGTGTTCAGTTCGGCTGTCAATGCCTTGATGCGGGTTGCTGTCGTATCCATAAGCTGCTGTTTGCGCAAATATAACGCAGCGGAATGCATTTTGGTATGTCCGCAAGCGTTTTCTATGCCAAAAACGACTACTTTTGCAGCCGGAAATTCCGCACACAAACAATGCCAACCCCAATGGAGAACCCGGCTTTTGAACCGATTCGCCAACGCCTGCTGGCGAAACGCTCCGTACGCCTTACGGTAGCGGAGGACAGCATGCGGCCTTTTCTGAACAAAGGGAAGGACGCTGTGGTGTTAAGCCCACTGCCTCCGGAAGCAGCCTTCCGCAAAGGCGATGTGGTGGCATGGGTCAGCCAGGACCGCCTCCGGCTGCGCCGGGTGCTGCGTCACCAAGGGGATATGCTGTGGATCAAAGGGGATGCGCTATCGGAAACGGAAGCGGTTCCCGTCCGGGAAATCGCCGCATGGGCCAGCTGCCTGCAATGCGCCAACGGACGCCGCATACACAGCCGCTCCCTGCTATGGAAGCTCCGCAGCCTCCGCTCCCGGCTGCTCCGATAAAAAGCCGTTGGACATGTAGAGCGTACGGTCGGCCATTTCCGACAATTGCGGATTATGGGTCACAATCACAAAGGTTTGCTTTAACTGATCCCTCAGCTGCAAAAAAAGCTGATGCAGTTCACGCGCGTTTTCCGTATCCAGGTTGCCCGAAGGCTCGTCGGCCAGCACCACCGACGGATGATTGACCAGTGCACGCGCCACCGCCACCCGCTGCTGCTCCCCTCCGGAAAGCTCGTGGGGCTTGTGCTGCGCCCTGTCCGACAAACGGAACATCTCCAGCAGGCGCCCTGCCTCCGTCTCCGCCTCTTTGCGCGACCTGCCGGCGATCAAAGCTGGCAGGCAGATGTTTTCCATGGCCGTAAATTCCGGCAACAGGTGATGGAACTGGAAAATAAACCCTATATGACGGTTACGGAAAGCCGCCAAGGCATCGGCACCCATGCGGAACACATCCGTCCCTTCCATCAGCACACGGCCATGGTCAGGCACGTCCAGCGTGCCCATGATGTGCAGCAACGTGGATTTTCCGGCGCCGGAAGCGCCCATAAGGCAAAGCACTTCCCCGGTTTTGACTTCAAGGGACACCCCTTTCAGCACGCTGAGTCTCCCATAGGATTTCTGAATATTCTCTACCTGTATCATCGGCATGGTTTTTTACGAAACGGACAACAAAAAGCGCATGGTGTCTTTGGCGTTGGCATACTGGTGCAGCATAGGGTACTGCGTTTGGCCCAAGGGCACGCTTTCCACGGGCGCGGACAAGTGGGTGGCCACGCATTGGATGGCATCGGAGCGCAAGGCCTCCCACACCTTCCCCACCTCCGTATAGTACTCGTAATGCACCACACCAACCGGAGAAGCGGCAGCGGTTTCGGCCTTGAACATGCAAATGCCCTGATCCAAAAACGGAAGGCTGTTAATCAGGTGCACCGTCTTCTGGTACTCCAGGTTATTGAGGTAGGAATGGTGCATGCCAAGCAGGGGGCGATAGCTTTCCATCTCTTGGAACAAGGGCGTGAAATCATAGGATTCGGGGACATACACCTTGGACACATTGCGGCAGCCCATACCGAAATACAGGCAGATGTCCGCAGCCAGCCCCTGCAGCTCCGCCGCGCTCTCCTTGCCGTCCAGCACAGCCACACCGTTGCAGTGCCCCCGGAAAATATGGGGTTTGCTTCCGAAATAATGCGAGAAATAACGGGTCGAATTGTCGCTTCCTGTGGCAATGACCGCATCCACCGCACCGAGGCGGTCCTGCGTCAGTTCGAAATGGGAAGCGGCTTCCGGGCACAAGGCCGTCAGCATTTCAACCAAAAGCGGCCACAAACGGGTGTCGTGGGAGGACATTTTCCCCACAAAAACATCGCCCGCCATGTAGACACACAGCAAATCATGAAAAGCCACCAAAGGGATGTTGCCCGCCATGATGACACCTATGCGGTGTGTGTTGTTTTTCGCCTTCAATTCAGGAAGATACATCCCTATCCAGCGTTCCAGCGCATGACCGTCCTCCCCGAGCATCATCCGCGAAAGGGCCGAAGCCGCCTCGCGCAC
>DBVK01000086.1:2516-2907 GCA_002308135.1 Bacteroidales bacterium UBA1266 | reverse complement strand
TTGGTGATGCCGTACTCCTTGATGAAAACGGCGGTGGCGCCACTGCCGGTGATGAAATCCACACCGTGTGGATCCAAGGTGGGGATTGGGGTGTCAAAAGCGCCGCAGTAATTGGTGTTCAGGAAGCCCGTGCAATTGGGGCCGATAAGCGAGCCGCCCACGCTGTTGATATGGTCGACGATTTGTTTCTCCAGCCGGGCCCCTTCCTCGTTCTCTTCCGAAAATCCTGCGGAAACGATGATGAAACCGCCGGTGTTTTTCTGGTGGGCCAGCACGTCTACCGTAGCCGGGCAGTATTTGGCGGCAATGGCCAGAATGGCGCAATCCACCTGGGGAAGGTCCTCCACTTTGGCGTAGCAGGGGATACCCTGCACTTCGGTCTCTTTGGGGT
>DBVK01000086.1:0-2448 GCA_002308135.1 Bacteroidales bacterium UBA1266 | reverse complement strand
TTTCCACCTGGTTTGTGGATGTCACTGGAAGCTCCGCACACCACTATGCTTTCGGGAGCGAGTAATTTTTGGTTAATCATTATGTTTGTTTTTTTGCTTTCGCGAGTGGTTAGAAATCTTCGTCATCGTCTTGTTGTCCGCCCTGTATCTGGCGCACGTAGGCCATCCACTGTTCCTGGGTGAAGTATTTGTAGTTGGCCGGGATGGAGAATTCGATGGGGTTCAGTTTTTTCTTTTTGACTTCCACCGCCTGGGTGATGATTTTTTTCCCTTCTCCGGCAGGCTGCTCCTGGTAGAGCGGAAAACCTTTCAGACCGGCAGCGAAATGCTTGTTGATATTGCTGTCAATGCCGATGGCTTCGGTGGTGTAGACCACGATGGTGATCTGGCGTTCCTCTTCTTCCTCCTCTTCCTCCTCGTTTTTCACCGTGATTACAATGTCATAGCCTTGGCAGGTATAGCCACAGATGTCTTTGGTGTCTTCGCGTTTGCGGATAACATAGTTTTTCCCCTCTTCGCTATTCTTGTCTTTGAGGGCTCCGGAGCTGATGGCGTATTTTTCCGTAGGCGCGTCTATCAGCGTGATGACGGAATCCACCATATCCAGACGGTGCATAAAGGCACCGCCCAAATTCTGTGTGGTTTTGGTGAAATTTCCTGAAATTAGCTGCTCCTTTTCACGGGGGGCTTTCGCCAGTTGCTGGGGCTCGAAATCCCCTTCGTACTTGATTTCGAATTTGACGCTTCCGGAGAAGGCTTTGCTTTTTTGGGCGTGTGTGTTTGCAGCGAAAAGAAAGAAGGCCGCGCTGCAGCAGATAACGGCAATTTTGTTCATAAATAGGTGTTTTTTGGTTTGTATTGCGTGCTTAGATTAGAATTTCCATCCCAAAGTGACAATAAAGGAGTGGTTGCTGGTGATGATTTCGTAAGCATAGGGAGCCTGACGGTAAAGCACATCGTTGTCGGTATTGGTTTGGTACTGGTAGGCGAAATCCACGTAGTTTGTGGTATTGCGAATCCCCATGCCGGCGGAGAACACGCTGCGGCTGGCGTCGCGCCCTTCCACAAGGTAAGGGTTGGAGGTATAGGCATAGCCTGCGCGCAAAACCAAGGGGGACATATTGAGCTCACCGCCCACTTTCACGGTGTGGCTGGCGCGGTACATCTTGGTGATGTCGTTGTTTTCCTGTTTGAAACTGTAGGTGTCCGAATGCATACGCATCATGGAGTAGTCAGCCATTTCGTAATCCACATTGATGAAGCCGTAATTGCCGAAAATGAAGGCGATATTACCCAATACACGGTAAGGGGTGGTGATGGTGTACTCGAATTCGCCGTCGGAGGTTCTCTTTGCGAAGGTTCCTACGGAGTCGTGATAGATGCTAAGGCTGCTTGCGTATTCCTCCTCCACATCGTAAAAGGTGGGGGTGTGCAGGGCGAAGCCGAGACGCAGGCAGTTGAAGGGCTGGTACAGCATACCGATTTTAAAATTGATGCCGCTGCCCTCCGAATGGAGGTAGCTGCCGTATTCCGCACCGTTATAGGCCTCTGTGGCGCTGTTTTGGTTGCTTTCCGTGTAGGTGTGGTTTTCCTTGTACGAGAAATAGGGGATGCCGAGGGTGGCGCCGAGAAAGAGTTTGTCCTCGTAGTTGCCGCTGAGCGAAACCACGTATTCGTTCATGGATCCCTTGGTGCTGGCGTTTTTTTCCTGCAAAAGGCTTGCATTGTTGAATGTGGGGGCGAAAGCGTTCAGTATGGTGTCATACATCAGGGCGCGACCCATCCAGGCCACATAACCCAATGCGCTGCCTCCGGTGTATTGGTTGTCATTGTCTACAAAAATGTCATTTTGGTTGGCGTCGGCGGACACATAATCCATAAAGGTGCTGTAGGCTCCTCCGCTGATGTTGTTGGGGCCGGCCAGATAGCTGTAGGTGTTGAAATTGCCCATTCGGTTGATGCCGGTGGAGAATTGGATGGCTTTCCAGCTGCCCTTGTCGTTGGGGACAGTGAGCACCATGCCCAGGTTGCCGAAGTTGAAATTGGTTTTGTAGTCTTTGTTGCTTTCCCCGTTATAGTTCATTTCGGTGTTCCCGAAATACAGGGAGGGCGAAAAGGTGAATTCGGAGCGGTTGTAGGTTCCCAGTGCGGCAGGGTTGGTGGATGCGGTGGAGAAATCGGCTCCAAACGCGCCCATGGATCCGCCCAATGAGGTGAAGCGGGCGNNGGAAAGCTGGGAGTAGCGGAAAGCGTCGCGGTCGTTCTGGGACCGGGCGGCAGTTGCAAACAGGGTAAGCGCCAAAAGGAAAAGACTGCTCTTTTTCATGGTATGTATGGTTTTGTTGTTGTTTTGTTTTCTTTGAATTGTCAGATGGTTAAGAAAATGGGGTTAACGGTGGCCTCCGCTGACACTGTGCCCGCCTCCGGAGCTGTGGCTGCTTCCGCCTA
>DBVK01000172.1:1275-2726 GCA_002308135.1 Bacteroidales bacterium UBA1266 | reverse complement strand
TGCCCATGTCCATTTTCGACAATGTGGCTTACGGCTGCCGCATCAACAGGATGTACAGGAAGCACCGGCAGCTTATCTACAATGTGCAGAAGCAACTCCGGGCGGTGGGGCTTTGGGACGAGGTTCGCGGCCGCGTGCGCACTCCCGCCTCCAGGCTCTCCATCGGGCAGCAGCAGCGGCTTTGTCTGGCGCGGTCGCTCGCAGTGGAGCCGGAATACATTCTGGCGGATGAGGCCACCAGCGCCCTTGACCCTATTTCCAGCAAGACCGTTGAGGATCTTTTTGTCTCCCTCAAGAACGACTACACCATACTGATGGTGACCCACACCTTGCGACAGGCGATGCGCATTGCGGACAATGTGGTCTTCATGTATATGGGGGAGGTTGTTGAGAACGGGCCAGCCGACAGGGTGTTCCATCATCCGCAGGCGGAACTGACCCAAAAGTATTTATCAGGAGCATTCAGTTAAAACAATATGGAATACAGACTTACACACTTAAAGGAACTGGTTTCGGAATCGGTATACGTTCTGCGGGAGGTGGCTGCGCAGTTTGAGCGTCCCGCCATCCTCTTTTCGGGCGGGAAGGATTCTATTGTGGTGACACATCTGGCCTACAAGGCCTTTTATCCGGCCAAAATTCCCTTCCCCCTTGTGCATATCGATACGGGGCATAATTTCCGTGAGACGCTGGAATACAGGGACGAACTTGTACGCAAACTGGGCGTGCGTCTCATTGTCGGTTCGGTGCAGGAGAGCATCGACACCGGTCGGGTGAAAGAGGAGAGCGGATATTATGCGAGCCGCAACCGCCTGCAGACAACCACGCTGCTCGACACCATTGAAAAATACAAACTTGACGCCTGTATCGGCGGTGCCCGCAGGGATGAGGAGAAGGCACGTGCCAAGGAACGCTTTTTCTCCCACCGCGATGAGTTCGGGCAATGGAATCCCAAGAACCAGCGTCCCGAATTGTGGAACATCTTCAACGGGAAAAAGCGAATGGGCGAGCATTTCCGGGTGTTCCCCATCAGCAACTGGACGGAAATGGATGTGTGGCAGTACATTTATCAGGAGCGGATTGAAATGCCGTCCCTTTATTTCACCCATGAACGCCCCTGTTTTTTCCGGGACGGGCAGTGGCTGGCCGCTGAACCCTGCATGAGGCTGAAACCGGATGAGCGGGTGGAGACCAGACGGGTGCGGTGCCGTACCATCGGCGACATCAGCTGCACCGGATTGGTCCTTTCCGAGGCCCACAGCCTGGAGGACATCATTGCGGAGATTGCCGCCACGCGCATCACCGAACGCGGCGGCCGTGCCGACGACAAACGCAGCGAAACATCGATGGAGGATCGCAAAAGGGAGGGATATTTTTAATTATTGTAGGGCCGTCGCGTGCGGCGGCCGATTGGGGAAAAAAAACGTAGGATCGTCGCGTGCGGCGGCCAC
>DBVK01000172.1:0-1185 GCA_002308135.1 Bacteroidales bacterium UBA1266 | reverse complement strand
TATGACAGCAAATCCATTTTTGAGGATCAGTTGGAGGCGGTGGAGGAGGCATCGCGCAGCCGTGGCAATGAGGAGGTGAACCTTGCGCTGCTGACCGACGGCCTGCGTGCGGAGCGGGAGCAGGGCATCACCATCGATGTGGCTTACCGCTATTTCGCCACACCCAAACGTAAATTCATCATCGCGGACACACCGGGTCACATACAGTACACGCGCAACATGGTCACCGGTGCCTCCACTGCGGATCTGGCCGTCATACTGATTGATGCGCGGAAAGGGGTGGTGGAACAGACCCTGCGCCATTCCTACATTGCTTCACTGCTGGACATTCCGCACATTGTGGTTTGTGTCAACAAAATGGATCTGATCGGTTTTTCGGAGGAGAAATTCCGTGCCATTGAGGCCCGTTACCGGGAAATGGCAAACAAGGGCGGCATCCGCGCACAGTTGCATTTTTTGCCGATATCGGCAAAATTGGGTGACAATGTGGTGAAGGGTTCGGAAAACATGCCGTGGCATCAGGGCGGAACGCTGATGCAGCTGCTGGAAAATGTCCCCATCCGGCACAAATCCGGGGATAATAAGGATGCTTTCCGTTTTCCCGTGCAGTATGTGATCAGACCCATTTCCGACAAATTCCCTGATTTCAGGGGCTATGCGGGACGGATGGCCGGTGGCGTGGTGCATCAGGGGGATGCGGTCAAGGTGCTTCCCTCCGGTTTGACCTCCAGGGTAAAGGCGATCATGCAGGCGGAAAAGAGCCTTACCGTTGCACACACTCCTGAATCGGTCACCCTGCTGTTGGAGGATGATGTGGATATAAGCCGTGGGGATGTCATTGTTAAGGCGGATGACGAATCGCCAATGATTGGCCGCAATTTGGAGGTGATGTGCTGCTGGCTGAACGGCACGCCTCTGCAACTTGGGAAACGCTATGTGCTGCAGAACAGCGTTTCCGAAAACATCTGCATGGTTAAGAGCATTGATTACCGGTTAGATATCAACACATTGGAACAACAGGTCGGATGCACTGCCTTGCAGATGAACGACATCGCAAAAATCAGGCTGATCGCCTCCAATCCATTGGTCTATGACAGTTATTTGAAAAACAAAACCATGGGTTCGATTATTCTGATTGACCCGGACACCAACGAGACCGTAGGGGCAGGCATGATTGCACTGTAG
>DBVK01000119.1 GCA_002308135.1 Bacteroidales bacterium UBA1266 | reverse complement strand
AAAGACGGCCCTTCCGCCGGCATTACCATACTGACGGCATTGGTCTCGCTGTTCACGGGACGGCGTATGCGCCCAAAACTGGCTATGACAGGGGAGATTACGTTGCGCGGACGCCTGACTCCTATCGCNNGGCTTGAAGGAGAAAACCATGGCGGCCAAGCGGGTGGGCATTACCGACATCGTCCTTTCCCAAGAGAACGAAAAGGATGTGCTGGATATTGAGCCACGCTATGTGGAAGGATTGCGTTTCCACTATTTCACCACCATGATAGATGCGGTGAAATTCAACCTGGACTGGAAATAATAAACATTAAACATTAAACAAAATAAAATCATCTTAATGAAAACAAATGTGAAGATATTGGGAGCAATGCGGGTGTTTGGCATGGTGGCGCTGAGTGTTTGGGGAATGCGTGCCGCCGCCCAAAGCATACCTAACCCGTCTTTTGAGAACTGGACGAAATCCGGTCTGTTCGGCACTTCGCTATCTCCTGATGACTGGTATGGCTTGACGTTTAAAGTCTCTTCCCTCAATGTGGATGCGTCCAAACCCTCCCAAAGCAAGGATGCTTATGACGGAAACTATGCGGCTGGCATAAACACAACGACCATGAACCGCATAACAGCCGCTGCGCTCAGACCTGTGCTGGTCCGGTTGGACACCACGGGAACGCTGGATTCGCTGTTGGATTTGACCAAGCCGTCCCCCGGTATTCTCACCAATGCCACTATCCAACCCATACCCTTTCTGGTCAACATGCTTCGTTTGACAACTATCTTGTCGGATTCCATGAGCCTTACCAACATCAGCAGCCTGGCTCCGCTGATTGAGTTTGTGTCCGGCGCCGACTTCGGAGCCATGTTTGATGGGGGCTTGGGCGTGCATGGCGTGCCTCACCGCCTGACGGGATATTACAAGTACAGCGTGGGAAACAATCAGCCGGATACCGCCGACCAAGGCGTGGCGCTGATGCTTTGCCTTGCCACGGACACCCTCTCCGATACGGTTCCCCGCAAGGTGCTGACCGGCGGAGGTCTGGCAATGCTGCAGCCTACGGGCGAATATGCCAAGTTCAGCCTGGATTACCTGCATTATGCCGATTATTATCCGGATACGGTGGTGTTCATGTTCCTTTCCTCTCTGACCACTCCGGTGGAAGGCAGCCAATTGCTTGTGGACAATTTGGAATTCAGTTATTTTGATGTGGACACGGTCAAGGATTTAACCTTGGATTCGGTGAAGCACGATTGCGCCTATTTCCACTGGTCCCGCTCCAAGAGTTTCCTGTGGCAGATTGCCTGCGGACCGGCCGGCAGCCCATTGGACAGCATGACGGTGGCTTCCTCCATGCAGCCCAAATACACGGTGTCCGGATTGGCGCCGAAAACCACTTACGATGTGTATGTGCGTTCCATGTTCGGCCTGAACATGTATGGGCCATGGACGCCCGCCTATACGTTTGCAACAACCCAAAAACCTTGCGATTATGTGCGTGGTTTCCAGGTGGCGCAAGTCACGGACTCCTCGGCGCTTTTGCAATGGTCTGCCAACCTCAGCCTGGGCTACACCTATCATTTGCAATGCGCTTTGGCCGGTGACACCCTGCTGTTGGCGGACACTTTGCTGCAATCGGACAGCTTCGCCTTGCTCTCCCTGCTTCCCGACACTGCATACGTTGCGAGGATGCAGGTGATATGCCCGGACACTGCCAGCGCATGGAAGGAGATAAGCTTCCGCACCCTTTCCAAGAACGGAGAGGGCGTACAAGAAGCGGAAAGCTGGCATGCCGCCGTGTATCCCAATCCTTCCAAGGGGGACTTCTTTGTGGAGATTCCGGAAGGGGAGACTGTCCGCATGTTCGTGTTCACCCTTTCCGGGCAATGTGTGATACGTCAGGAGCTGACGCAAAACCGCACCTCCTGCCGTTTGCCCGCTCCCGGGACGTACTTTGTCCGCCTTTCCTCCGAAAAGGGAAGCCTGGTGCGTAAGGTGGTTGCGCTTCCGTAAGGGAATGGCTTAGTGCAGTGGAAACATTTTGGCACAGCGTTGGTGTGTGCCCTCTGTTTTTATACGATATATGTCTTTAACACTCACTGTTATCGGTTGCGGATCGGCCACTCCTGTGGGACACCGGCTCTCCAGCGCGTTTGTGCTTAGGCACAATCGGCAGGTTTTCATGATCGATTGTGGCGAGGGTGCACAGATGTATTTGAAAGAGAACCATATCCACATGCAGCGCATTCAGCATATCCTGATCAGCCACTTGCATGGGGACCACTATTTCGGTTTGGTGGGTTTGCTCTCTTCCATGCATTTGTTCGGACGCGACTATCCGCTGACGGTCTACGCGCCGCCGGAATTGGAGCACATTGTCCGCTACCAGTTGGAGGTGGGGCAGACGGAATTGTCCTATCCCTTGCATTTTGTGTCCCTGACAGGGGAGGAGGCTTTCCGGATTTTTGATGACAAGGGATTGGAGGTTAGCGCTTTCCCATTACAGCACGGATTGCCTGCCTACGGTTTTGTGTTCAAGGAAAAAACGCGCCCCGGCGGACTGAATCCGGCCCGTTCCTTTGCCTATTGCTCCGACACTGTGTACACGGAAAGCATACTGCCCCATATCCAAGGGGTGGATTTGCTGTATCACGAGTCCACCTTCCTGGAAAGCGAACGCAATCTGGCGGAAAAACGCCTGCATTCCACTGCGCGTCAGGCTGCTATGCTGGCGCAGAAGGCGGGGGTCGGGAAGCTGCTGCTCGGCCATTATTCGGCACGCTATGCGGATATCCAGGCCTTCCAGGCGGAGGCGGGGGAGATTTTCCCCCAGGTGGAGCTTGCCCGGGAGGGTTTGCAGCTTACCATCTGACAATCAAAGTGCTGTGATACGATAATTT
>DBVK01000147.1:4692-6149 GCA_002308135.1 Bacteroidales bacterium UBA1266 | reverse complement strand
AAAAGGCTGGCACTATCCCCTGCACCTTGGGGTCACTGAAGCGGGAAACGGCGCCTACGGACGCATCAAATCCACGGCGGGCATACTGCCGCTGCTCTACGACGGGCTCGGAGACACCATCCGCGTTTCCCTGACAGAAGCGCCGGAAGCGGAAATTCCAATCGCACGCACCCTGGCCGGCACCGCCTCGGCTCCCAGGACGGAAAAACCGGAAAAAAACGGCTTTTCCGAAGGGGTAGCCTACGACCCCTACCGCTACCAGCGTCGCGTTTCCAATGCGGCAATGCTGTTCGGCCATAAACAGGCCGTGGTGGTTTCCGATTGGGCGCAACGCCAGGCGGAAGACTGTGCCACAAGCGCACTACAAGCCCTTCCACGCCTGCATAGCAGCGACGCCATCCCATCCGGAGTGTCCGCCTTCGTGCTGGAAACGCAGGAAGAAGCGCATCCGTTGGAAATGCGCTCCTTTTTCAACCGTCTTGTCCGGGATGGCAACAAAGCCGCTGTAATCATACACCGCAGCTACGGGGAAACGGATTGGGAACGTTTTTACGCCAAAGCCACGGCTGACTTCGCCACCCTTTTCATCGAAGGTTGGGGAGACGGCATTTGGATCAGCAATCCGCATTTTTCGGAAGAGGCTGTCTATCGTCTGTCGCTGCAGATACTGCAAGCCTGCGGCATACGTTTCGACCAGGCGGAATACATCGCCTGCCCCTCCTGCGGCAGAACCCAATACAACATAGAGAAAGCGCTGCACGACATACGCGAGCGCACCCACCATCTGAAAAACCTGAAAATCGGTGTGATGGGCTGCATTGTGAACGGGCCGGGCGAAATGGCCGACGCTGATTACGGCTTTGTCGGCTGCGGCGGTGGAAAGGTCAGTTTATACAAAGGCAAACAAGCTATTTATCAACAGGTTCCCCAAGAAGAAGGCATAGAACGCCTTATACAGCTTATTAAAGAGAACGGGGACTGGACCGATGCGGACGCATGAACGAACTGGAGCGTATCTTACAGCAATATTGGGGATACTCGCATTTCCGTCCGTTACAGGAGGACATTATCCGCTCCGTGTTAGACGGCAAGGACACCCTTGCCCTGCTGCCCACAGGGGGCGGCAAATCCATCTGCTTCCAAGTGCCGGCGCTGGCCAAGGAAGGACTGTGCCTCGTCATTTCCCCGCTCATCGCCCTGATGAAGGACCAGGTGGAGAACCTGCAAAGACGGAACATTTCCGCTGAAGCCATCTATACCGGCATGCATGCGACCGAAGTCGGCCTCATCCTGGAGAAGGCCGTCCGCGGAGAGCTTAAATTCCTGTATGTTTCCCCCGAACGCTTGAAAAACAAACGCATGAGGGAATACCTCCAAGCCATGGAAATCTGCCTGCTGGCTGTGGATGAAGCCCACTGCATTTCCCAATGGGGCTACGATTTCCGCCCGCCCTACCT
>DBVK01000147.1:3167-4624 GCA_002308135.1 Bacteroidales bacterium UBA1266 | reverse complement strand
GCCACCGCCACCCCCGAAGTCGCCCAAGACATTCAGGACAAGCTGCATTTCAAAGCGCCCTGCCTTTTTCAAAAAAGCTTTATTCGGGAAAATCTGACGTATATTGTCCAAAAAGAAGAGAACAAGGAACAACGGCTGNNGCTGCTACGGGTCATTGACCGGACGCAAGGATCAGGCATAGTGTATGTGCGCAACCGCCGAAGAACCAGGGAAGTGGCCGAAATGCTGCTCCGCAACCGCATCCCTAGCGATTTTTACCATGCAGGCCTGAGCCTGAAGGAAAGGGAAAGGAAACAGCACCTCTGGACTAAGGGGAAACTGCGTGTGATTGTGGCAACTAACGCCTTCGGCATGGGGATAGACAAACCGGATGTTCGTTTTGTCGTGCATTTGGACCTTCCCGACACCCTGGAAGCGTATTTCCAGGAAGCCGGAAGAGGCGGAAGGGACGGCAAGCAGGCCTATGCCCTGCTGCTCTATGAACCTGCGGACATACTCCAACTGAAACGCAATTTCGAACTCACTTTTCCGCCTTTGGCAAAAATCAGGGAAATCTACGACGCCCTGGGTAATTATTACCATATTCCCGTCGGCAATGGAGCCGGATGCACCTACGAATACAACAACACGGACTTCGCCCAAAGCAGCGGCAACAAGCCCGTTGTCACCCATAACGCCCTCCGTCTGCTGGAAAGAGCCGGCTATTTTTTCCTGAACGATTTTGACAACATATCCAAACTGCACTTTCCCTGCGACCGAAACGAACTCTACCGCTTTCAGGTAGCCAATGAGGTGTATGACCCCTTGATCAAGCTGCTGCTCCGCTCCTATTCCGGACTTTTCACCCAATTCACCCGCATTGACGAGGAAGAGCTCAGCCGGCGCGGCGGCATCCCGATGAAAACCTTGCTGGCTATGCTGCGAAAGCTACACGAAGCCGGTATATTGATTTACGAGCCGCAAACCAGCCACCCCAAACTCACCTGGCTGGAAGACCGCATTGAAGGACGTCACCTTCGCCTTTCGGAAGCCGTTTACGAAGACCGCAAGCGGGCGGCCAAAGAACGCATGGAGGCCGTCATTCACTATGTGACCTCCCTTTCGCCCTGCCGGAGCAAGCAATTGGTGGCCTATTTCGGTGAAAAAGAAGCGGTCCGTTGCGGGAAATGCGATGTCTGCCTGAAAAGGAACAAGGCACAGCTCTCCGAATGGGAATTCGACCGTTTGCTTGAAATCGTGAAACCCCTGCTGAAAGAGGAAGCCCTCAGCATGGAGGAATTGGTGGAACGCACGGATATACCGGAAGAAAAATTGCTGAAACTGATCGAATGGCTGCTGGACAACGACAAGCTGCAGCAGGACGGGCGAAAAAAAATGCGTTGGGCCTGATTCATATCCGAAAAATGATTACTTTTGCAGCCGAAAAAGCCACGCCACTTTGGCTCAGTTGGTAGAGC
>DBVK01000147.1:2981-3144 GCA_002308135.1 Bacteroidales bacterium UBA1266 | reverse complement strand
GGTTCGAGTCCGGGAAGTGGCTCCAACAAAAAAAATCCCTTTCTTTTCAGAAAGGGATTTTTATTTGTTTAGCGGCCTATGACCGCCTCCAGGTCCGCAACCTTTTTCGGGAGCGGTTTTCCCAGCAGCCGGCAGCCGGTTTCGGTAATCAGCACGTCGTCTT
>DBVK01000147.1:1992-2970 GCA_002308135.1 Bacteroidales bacterium UBA1266 | reverse complement strand
CGCCGCCGAAGCCGATGTACTCCCTCACCTTGGGATAATGGATGTATTCGGCGAAACGCCCCTCCTTTTCCCAAATGTCAATCAGTTTGGGGATAAAGTAGATGCCCGGTTCGTCCGTCACTATGAATCCCGGTTTCAAGGTTTTGGCGCAACGCAAACTGCCATGGCCGAACACCGGGCTGCGGCGGATGCTGTCGTCGTATCCGACAAAATCTTCGCCCAAATCCTCCATATCATGGACATCCAGCCCCAGCATGTGGCCCAGACCGTGAGGCATGAACAAAGCGGGGGCGCCGGCCTTGGCGGCGTCTTCCGGATTGCCCTTCATCAGTCCGAGAGCGGTCAGGCCCTTGGCTATAACGGTGTACGCGTTCAAATGCACGTCGAAATAGCGCACGCCCGGTTTGGCCAATGTGAAGGTCTCTTCGTTGGCCTGCAATACGATTTCATAGATTTCCCGCTGTTTTTGGGTGAATTTGCCGCTCACCGGGAAGGTGCGGGTATAGTCGGAAGAATAGCCTGACATGGCCTCCGCACCGGCATCCACCAGCAGCATGCGGCCGTCTTCCAGGTATTGTTCGTGGTTGTGGTTATGCAGGGTCTCCCCGTTTTGGGAGAGGATCACCGGGAAAGACACGCCGGCCCCTCTGCTCAGGGTAATGCCTTCGGCCACACCGGCCAGCTCCCTTTCCAAGCGTCCGGCTTTGGCGCCGCGCATGGCGGAAAGGTGCATGTCCACGCCCACATTGCAGATTTTCTCCATCTCTTCGATTTCCTCCGCGCTCTTGCATTCCCGCAAAGACACCACCGCCTTGATCATCTCTTTGGAAGCGGCCGTCTTCAGTTGGTCAAACGGGATGTGCAGCAGCTGGTGCAGCAGTATCTTGTTGTCGTCCCGGTACGGGGGAAGGAAATGCACGCTGCGTCCGGAAGCCTGCGCTTTCTGCAAATAAGCGGCCAGGTCCGCAAAAACGGCCG
>DBVK01000147.1:1303-1969 GCA_002308135.1 Bacteroidales bacterium UBA1266 | reverse complement strand
CAGGTCTGCGACACTCGGCTGGTCCCCCATCCATATAATGTCATCTATGGTATAGTCGTCCCCGAAAAGGATTTCCTTGTCCTCGTCGACATCAATGACCGCCGCCAAACGATCCAGCTGCAGTCCGAAAAAATAAAGGAAATGGCTGTCCTGACGGTATCGGTAGGTATTGGAAGGGTAGTTCATGGAAGCCTCGTTGTTTCCAAGAAACAGCAGTACACCTTCTTTTACCTTGTTTTTCAATTGTGTGCGTCGTTGTTGATACGTTTCTTTGCTAAACATGATTGCTTGGTTTTTAAATGGAATTGCAAAGATAGCATGAAAAACAATGCCATTCCCGGCTGTTTTCCAAAAAAGGGCGGAAAAAACTCAGGTGTATTTCTCCTTCAAGGTTTTGATTTCATCCCGCAGACGGGCGGCCTCCACGAAATCCAGCTCTTTCACGGCAGCCTCCAGCGCTTTCTTTTTTGCTGTCAGCAGGCGGTTCAGCTCCTTGGGGGAAAGATAGGCAGCACTGGCCTCGGAAAGGTGAGCTTCCGGCTGCGCCATACGTTCGTAATCCGCTGGAGTGCGCAAAGCGCCTGATTCATCCGAATCCTGCTTGAGCGACTTGCGTGTGCGCTGCACCGTCTGCGGTACTATGTTGTGCTCGCGGTTGTAGCGCAT
>DBVK01000147.1:0-1285 GCA_002308135.1 Bacteroidales bacterium UBA1266 | reverse complement strand
GGTCTCATCGATGGTCTGCTGCATGGAGGGGGTGATGTGGTCGCCGTAGAAAATCACCCGCCCGTTCACATTGCGGGCGGCACGTCCTGCTGTCTGTGTGAGCGCGCGGGCGGAACGCAGAAAGCCTTCCTTGTCGGCATCCAAAACCGCCACCAGGGAAACCTCCGGCAAATCCAGCCCTTCACGCAGAAGATTCACCCCTACCAGCACATCAATGGCGCCGGCCCTCAAATTGTCCAGAATCTCCACCCGCTCCAGCGTGTCCACATCGGAATGGATATATTGCACCCGCACATCAATGCGCTGCAGGTAGGCGGTCAGATCCTCCGCCATACGCTTGGTCAGGGTGGTCACCAGCACACGCTCCCCTTTGTGCACCACCTGCTCAATCTCTTCCAGCAGATCGTCGACCTGATGCGTGCAGGGCCTGACCTCTATCTCCGGATCCAGCAATCCGGTCGGACGCACCACCTGCTCCACCACCGCGCCCTCGGAGACCTCCAGCTCATATTCGGCAGGCGTGGCGGAAATGTATATGGTCTGCCCCACCAGGGAACGGAATTCGTCAAATTTCAGCGGACGGTTGTCCAAGGCGGCGGGCAGGCGGAAACCGTATTCCACCAAGTTTTTCTTCCGGGACCTGTCCCCTTCGTACATGCCTCGCAATTGCGGAATTGTCACATGGCTCTCGTCTATGACCAGCAGAAAATCCTTGGGGAAATAATCCAGGAGGCAAAAGGGACGGTCCCCTTCTTTCCGGCGGTCAAAATAGCGGGAATAATTCTCAATACCAGAACAATAGCCTAGTTCCTTAATCATTTCCACATCGTAGCCGACCCTGTCTTCCAAACGTTTGGCCTCCAAATGCTTATCGTTTCTCCGGAAAAACTCCGCCTGAGCGTGCAGATCCGTCTGTATTTCACCTACCGCTTGATTGATAATATCTTGAGAAGTGACAAAGATATTCGCCGGATAAAGCGTCAGTTGCTCCACCTGCTCCAGCGGGCTCCCCTCCACGGGGTCTATCGCACAAATGCTTTCAATCTCATCGCCCCAGAAAGTCAAACGGTACGCCTCGTCCGCGTAAGCGGGGAACACATCCAGCACATCGCCTTTCACCCGAAAACGCCCGCGCTCCAGTTCCGTCTCCGTACGGGAATACAGCGCACCCACCAAATCCCGCATGAGCTTGTTACGGACAATACGCTGCCCCACATGCAGGCGCTGGGTGTTTTTCTCGAATTCGCTCGGATTGCCTATCCCATAAATGCAAGAGACAGACGAA
>DBVK01000056.1:4801-6250 GCA_002308135.1 Bacteroidales bacterium UBA1266 | reverse complement strand
TCCAGATGGTTGGTGGGCTCGTCCAGCAGCAGCACATCGGGTTCCTGCAGAAGCAGGCGGCACAAGGCGACGCGGCGGCGCTCCCCGCCGGAAAGCACGGAGACCTGCGCATCCCCTTCCGGACACTGCAAAGCGTCCATGGCTTTCTCCAGCTTGGCGTCCAGCTCCCAGGCATCGTGCTGGTCAATGAGGTCGGTGAGTTCCCCCTGACGCTCAATGAGGCGGTTCATTTCCTCATCGCTCATGGGTTCGGCGAATTTCAGGCCGATTTCCTCGTATTCCTTCAGGTAGGCGGAGACCTCGCCCAAGCCTTCCATAATGACCTCCTTCACGGTCTTGCTGTTGTCCAGCAGCGGTTCCTGCGGCAGGTAGCCGACCNNNNCGCCGCTAAAGGACTTGTCCTCCCCCGCGATGATTTTCAAAAGGGAGGATTTTCCCGCCCCGTTCAGACCCAGCACCCCGATTTTGGCGCCATAATAAAAAGAGAGGTAGATGTTTTTCAATACGGTTTTCCCGGGATTGTACGTCTTACTGACGTTCACCATGGAAAAAATGATTTTCTTGTCGTCCATACCGTTTGTTTTTGTTGGATTTGGCTGTGCGCAACGTTATCTGTGTGATAAAACGGAAACACCCGGCCAAAATTTTGTGTGCGGCGGAAAAATTTGCACCCTGGCGTTTTTATGCACGGAAATCCCCCCTGTCCACCACCATGCGACGACCTACGGACTGCAGCCGACGCTCCAGACAGGACACGCAATGGTCCACTCCGTCATCCAAACAGATTTTGTTGTCGTAAATGTGGTATTTTTCCCGGTTTTCCACCGGAGAAACATTGGGCATCAGTACATTGGCTCCCGCCAACACCCCTAATTCGCGGCCGAAGGGATGCAGGGATCCCAAAGCCGTGGTGGCCGGAAGCAGCACATGGGGATGCATGATTCGGATGATGGAAAGCAGCCGCAGGCAGTCCTCCACCGAGCCGTTGGGCGCTGCCGCAAACGGGGTCTGCTGTGTCGCGACAAAGGGGCCTATCCCCACCATGTGGGGCTGGAAAGTGCGGATAAACTGCAAATCTTTCCAAAGGGTCTGCGGACTTTGCCCGGGCGAGCCCACCATAAATCCGCAACCAACCTGGAAACCGATTTCTTTCAAATCCTTCAGGCATTGCATTCTATGCGCGTAGGACATTTCCGCCGGATGCAGGAGGGCGTAATGGGCGGCATCGGCCGTCTCGTGACGCAGCAGGTAGCGTGACGCGCCGGCGTCAAACAGCTGCTGATAGCTTTCCCGGGAACGCTCGCCCAAAGAAAGGGTGATTGCGCAATCGGGGAACTGAAGGTGCAGCCGCTCCACCAAACGGCACAAACGCCTATCCGTCCACCAGGCATCCTCCCCGGACTGCAGCACAAAGGTCCGCATGCCGTGGGCGTAACCGTCAGCGCAACA
>DBVK01000056.1:186-4739 GCA_002308135.1 Bacteroidales bacterium UBA1266 | reverse complement strand
TTGTTTTTGCAATAGCTGCTGATTTCTATCAATGCACGCAAAAAAATGCGGTCCCCGTACACCTGCTCCGTGCAGGCACGCGCCTTGGCATGCAGGTATTGTACGGCCTTGCCTTTCGGAAGGTGCAGCAGCGTGTCCAGAAAGGACAGGCTGATATCCTGCGTTTCCGCTACAGCATCCACTTGACGGAACAAGTTCCGCTCCTCCGGTGCGGATTTCTCCTCCAATTGCGCCAGCGTAGGGCAAGGCAGTGCATTTGCAGCAGTATCTGTTGATGCAGTCATCTTCCTTTGATTTTACAGGTTCACATTTTCACACATGTTGTTTATCCGGCATAGGAACGCGCCATGGACAAGCTGCGTGCCGCTTCGGCTCGGGCATAAGCCACCATATAGCGGGCGGAAGGCAGGAAGCTGCGGCGGCAATGGGTGTCGCCCTGCAGCTGCCGCTGGCAGTCCAAAAGCAGCAGATACGCCATAATCAGCGATGCGGCCACATCGGCCTGCATGCGTTTGTAATCGTAGGCGCTTTCCGCTGTGTTGGGTATGTCGGACAGGGCTTTGTAATCCGCCACCGCCTCGCGCAAACTGTTCCGCATGCCCTCCAGGTCCGCATGCGTCAGCCGGGCGTCGTATTCCTCCATTTTGCCTACGTGAGAGCCGCCGGCAATGCCTTTCTGCGCCGCCACCACCTGCAATTGGGAAGTGCCTTCGTAAATGCTGAGAATGCGGGCATCCCTATACAGGCGTTCGCAGGCGTATTCTTTCATGAAACCGCTGCCTCCGTGAATCTGTATGCAATCATAGGCGTTGCGGTTGGCGTATTCGGATGCCGAAAGCTTCAACAGCGGGGTAAGCATGTCAGCGCTGCGCTGCGCCCATTTGTACGTCACCCTTTCCTCCGGTGTCATTTGCTTTCCTTTGGCTTCGCAGGCCTTGGAAATATCCACCATACGGGAGGTTTCATACAGCAGTGTCCGCGCCGCGTCGGTGCGGGCACGCATGTGCAGCAGCAGGTCACGCACCGCCGGAAACTGCCCGATAGCCTGACCGAACTGCTCCCTTTCCGCCGCATAGCGTTCCGCTTCCCGGCAAGTGGCCTCCAACAGACCGACCGATTGGGAACCCACGCCCAAACGGGCGTCGTTCATCAGGGTCATCACGTACTTGATCAGCCCGAAACGGCGTTCGCCGATCAAATAGGCCGGCGCTTGGCTGAACACCAGTTCCGCCGTGGGCGACCCCTTGATGCCCATCTTGTTTTCCAAACGGCGGACGGTCAAACCGCCTTCAGTGCGGTCGTACAGGAAATACGACAAGCCGCGGCCATCGGTGGAGCCTTCCTCCGTACGGGCAAGCACCAGGTGCAAATCCGCGCCTCCATTGGTGATGAAACGCTTGACCCCGTTCAGGTACCAACGGCCCGTTTCCTCATTGAAAACGGCTTTCAGGCGCACCGACTGCAAATCACTGCCCGCATCAGGCTCCGTCAGGTCCATGGAACAGGTCGCCCCCTCATAGATGCGGGGAAGGAACTTGTCTTTCAATTCCTCGGAGGCAAAAGCCGAAACCGTCTCCGCGCAATCCTGCAGGCTCCAGATAGTGGCAAAGCCGGTGTCCGCCCGGGCGATGATTTCCGTGGTCATGATAAACGGCACATAGGGGAAATTCAAGCCACAATACTTGCGGGGCATGGAAATGCCGAACAATCCGGCTTTTTTCAGCACGTCATAGTTCTGCTGCGTGCCTGGAGCGTAGACCACTGCGTTGTCCTTGATATGCGGTCCCGTCTGATCCACCGCCTCGGCATTGGGTGCGATGACATCAGCGGCTATCTCGCCCACCAGGGATAGGACGCGGTCGTAATTTTCCAAGGCCTCCTCAGCGTTTGAAGGCGCGTCCCCATATTTAGAGGCGTCACCAAAACCGTCCTCCTTCAAGGCGGCGATCCGCTGCATATCGGGATGCGTCAAATGAAACGCAAGACTGTCATTATCGTTGTAAAAATTCATAATTGGCTGGATTTATTTCTTGTTTTTCTGATAACAGCTAAGCAACTGGGGAATGATTCTGGCAGCATCGCCGACAATGGTATAATCGGCAATGGCGTTCAAAGGCGCCTCCGGATCGGTGTTGATGGAAATGATTTTTCCGGACTGGTCCATACCGGCCCGGTGCTGCACCGCACCGGAAATGCCGCAGGCTATGTAGAGCTTGGGGCGCACCGTCACACCGGTCTGCCCGATCTGGCGTTCGCCTTCGGCAAAACCCGCGTCCACGGCGGCGCGTGTGGCCCCCACCTCTCCACCAAGCGCTTGTGCCAATTGGTGCAAGAGTTCAAAATTCTCCTTGCTTCCCATGCCATATCCGCCGGATACGATAACCGAAGCGTTTTTGATGTTGATTTTACGCTGTTCGATTTCCCTGGCGATAATGCGCACACACTCGTCCTCCCCCTTCAGGTATGCCGCCGCGTCCAACAAGGTGCATTTGCCCTGGTAATGGGGATCGGCAAGCGCTTTTTTCATCACGCCCTCACGGACCGTGGCCATCTGCGGACGGGTTTCCGGATTCACGATGGTGGCGATGATGTTTCCGCCGAAAGCGGGACGGATCTGGTACAGCACCTTATCGTAGTGTTTTTGTTTCGCCTTGTCCTCATAGGCTCCGATTTCCAATGCCGTGCAGTCGGCGGTCAGGCCGCAGCGCAAACGGGAGGAGATCCGGGGAGCCAGGTCGCGGCCTATGCAGGTCGCTCCCATCAGGACGATTTCAGGCTGGCGTTCCGTTATCAGTTTCGACAGCACAGCGAAATGCGGCAGGGTACGGTAAGGGGACAAACGGGCGTCATCCGCTTTCCACACCTGATCCACGCCAAATGGATACAATTGTTTTTCAATAGCATCCAAGCCTTCCCCGCAGACCAGGGCTTCCAAATCCGTTCCAAGCTCATTGGCTAAAGCACGCCCCTTGGTGCACAGTTCCAGACTGACATCCGCAATCCGCCTGTTTTCTGTCAGTTCGCAATATATTAAAATCATGCTTCTTTCTTTTTTTATAATTAACCGATAATGTGATCCTTCACCAGCGAAGCCACCAGCCCGTTGAGGGCAGTGTCCGAAGTTTCCACGCGCTGGCCTTCCTTATGGGCAAGCACCACATTTTCAATTTTTTTCACTTTTGTGGGAGAACCGGCAAGACCCAAACGCCCCATTTCGGGGGATATTGCGTCGGCATTCCACATTTCGGCCTGCGCCTTGGCGTTTTCCAACAGGAGATGGGCATGGGGGTAACGGCAGTCCTGAGCGGAAGCGGTTACAGTGATCAGCACCGGCAGCGTGGCCTCCACGGTTTCCACCCCATTGTCCAAACGGCGGGTGAGCCGGATGCGCGAAGCATTGATATCCACCCATTTTTCCGCATAGGTGATTTGTGGAATATTCAGTTTTTCAGCAACTTGAGGACCAACTTGGGCCGTGTCTCCGTCAATGGCCTGACGTCCGCCAAGCACCATGTCGTACGCTCCGATTTTACGGATGGCACAGGCCAAGGCATAGGAGGTGGCCAAGGTGTCCGAACCGGCGAAACGGGCGTCCGAAATGATGACCCCCCTGTCCGCTCCACGGGACAGCGCGTCCCGGACAATGGCATTGGCGCGTTCCGGCCCCATGGTCAGCACCGTAACCGTGGTGCCGGGGTATTGGTCCTTCACTTGCAAGGCCATTTCCAAGGCTTTCAAATCTTCAGGATTAAAAATGGCGGGCAGCGCCGACCGGTTGACCGTGCCGTCCGCGTTCATCGCATCAGGACCGACATTTTGGGTGTCAGGCACCTGCTTGATTAATACGACTATTTTGTAACTCATGTTGTATTGTTCTGTTAAAAAGATGTGCGTTTTTACGGACAACGGCACCGTAACCCTTTTCCGCATCCGTGCGGAAGAAAACACAACGGCGCGCATGAAGCCCACGCACGCCGTTGCGGTATACACGGTTTTTATTTGGCGGCGTTTTCCAGGTAACGGACCACGTCTCCGACGGTTTTCATCCCTTCCATAGCGGAATCCGGGACTTCAACTGAAAACTCGTTTTCAATAAGCATGACCAATTCGGCCACATCCAACGAATCGGCGCCCAGGTCTTTCACGAGGTCGCTTTCCATGGTGATGTCGGATTCCACCACACTCAGCTTGCCGGCAATGATATGCCGGACTCTTTCNNACTTTCAAAGATAGTTTCCATAATAAAATTAAAACATTAAATTGATTAATTGGTTTGTCATTTTTTTTTATAGGGCTAACCCCCCATCGCAGCAGATCACCTGTCCGGTCACATATTCCGAAAGGTCTGAGGCAAGGAAGAGCGCCACTTTCGCCACATCGGCGGGACGTCCCGGCCTGCGCAGGGGAATAGCCTGCTTCCATTGGGCAATGACCTCTTCCGGAAGCTTTCCGGTCATGGCCGTCTCAATGAATCCCGGCGCAATGGCATTGCTGCGGATGTTACGGCTGCCCAACTCCTTGGCTATGGATTTGGTGAAACCGATGATACCGGC
>DBVK01000056.1:0-139 GCA_002308135.1 Bacteroidales bacterium UBA1266 | reverse complement strand
ATGGAGCCGCGGCGCTGCCGCATCATGAGCAAGGAAAACACTTTGGTGTAATTGAACACCGAAGTCAGGTTCAGGCGGATCACCTTCTCCCAGTCCTCTGTCGACATGCGCATCAGCAGGTTGTCGCGGGTGATGCCGG
>DBVK01000167.1:3396-18044 GCA_002308135.1 Bacteroidales bacterium UBA1266 | reverse complement strand
TCGCCGCTGTAGTAGAAGTCGAAACCTATGCCGCCGAAGGTGTACATGCGGTCGCCCACCTCTATGTGGCTGCCTCCGGGCACGGGGTCAGGCTTAGGCACCGACTGCGAGAAGCCCACATTGAACAGCGTGAACAGCACGTCGGGGCGGTCGCTGATGTCATAGCCTGCGCGGCGCCATTGCAGCATCGTCTGGTGCAGTATGCAGCCGGTATAGATATAGCTATACAGGTGGTTGCGGTAATCGACGAGACGGTTGTAGCGCTCGGTGGCGTGGTCGTCGGTCTCAAAGTCCAGCAGGTGCTCATAGGCCTTGCCCATGTAGAACTCCGACGTGGGGTCCTGTAGATGCTGCTCCACCGCTTCGGCAGTGAAGTCCTTGATGCCGTTGACACCGTAGCTGAACTGGCTCTGCACGCTCAGCACCTTGACGGGGCCTAGGTACTTCTTGAACATCTCGCGCTTGCTGTTGAACAGGCGTATCTGCTCGCCTATGAGACAACCCACAATCATGCGGGGCTCCACGCCCGTGAGGCGTCCAGCCTCGTTTATGAGGGCGCTGTCGCGAAGTATGGCCTCCTTCAGGGCAGGCCATGCTGGTTCGGCCATCCACGGTATGAGGTTGGTGCGCTGCTGCTGCGGTACGCCGCCAAGCACGGTGGCTATGCGTTCCGCCAGGCCCTCTATGCTGTCTTGCTCCTCCATGTACACCTGAGCGGCGGCAACCATGCGGTTCACCACCAGCGGGTCGTCGCTGCACTGTGCTGCGCGCAGCATCAGGCGTGCGTTCTCGGGGTAGAAGCGTGCCAGTGCGGCCAGACGGCCGTACTGCAGAGCCCACTGCTCGTCAATCTGTTCTTGTGTCAGCTTGGCGTCCTTGAGGTTCTCCATTTCGCTCACCGACATCAGGTAGCGGTAGTTCTTGTCCACCGCCCCGCGGTTGTTGGTGACGCCCAGCTGGTAGAGCCCCCAGGCACCTATAATAGCGGCACCTGCCAGTGCGAAGAGCACCAGCAGGATGTCGCATACTTTGCGCCACACAGGGCGCTGTTTGAATTCAAGCCAGAGTTGTCTCATGCCAGGTCACGCAGCCATGCGATGTTCTCGAAGAGGGTCATATCCATGGCGATGAACACCAAGGCGCCGGCGATATAACCAGCCAGAGCCAGCAGGGTTATTTTCTTGAGGTACCAGATGAAGTCTATCTTCTCCATGCCCATGACGGCCACACCTGCGGCGCTGCCGATGATGAGGAGGCTGCCGCCCGTGCCGGCGCAGTAGGCCAGCATCTCCCAGAAGTAATGGTCCATAGGGAAGGTGTACATGCCCATGCTGGCGGCAACCAGCGGCACATTGTCAATCACAGAGGAGAAGATGCCGATCAGCAGGTTGATGGCGTAATATTTGCCCGGTTCCTTCATGGGGATTTTGTCCAGCGTCTGCGAGAGGGCGGTCAGGTGGCCGGCTGCAGCCAAAGCACTGACAGCCATTAGTATGCCTAAGAAGAAAAGAATGCTGGTCACATCCACGCGTGAGAGGATGGAACTGATGGCGTAAGTGCTTTTCCCTTCATGCGCCGCTCCACGGTGTATGAGTTCGGAAGTGACCCACAAAACACCGAGCGCACCCAGCATGCCCAGGTAGGGCGGCAGGTGGGTCAGCGTTTTGAAGACAGGCACGCACAGCAGCAAGCCTACCCCAAGACAGAGGAAAAGCACGCTCTCCCAGTGGGGAAGCGCGTATTCGGCGTTCAGGTGGGTATGGTCTTCCTGAGGCCGCTCCACATTGCCTTTCAGGATGAAGGAAATGATAATGAGCGGTATCAGTATGGAGGCGAGACTTGCCAGGAAAGTGACCAGTATGATGTTGACGGCGGATATTTTTCCGGCGACCCAGAGCATGATGGTGGTGACATCCCCCATGGGAGACCAGGCTCCGCCGGAGTTGGCGGCCAGAATGACCATGCCGGCGAAAAGCCAGCGTTCCTTGCGGTCTCCGATCAGTTTGCGCAGTACCGCTATCATTACAATGGAGGTGGTCATGTTGTCCAGAATGGCTGACATGAAGAAGGCCAGCAGGCAGACCAGCCAGAGCAGTTTTGTTTTCTTGGTGGTTTCCAGTTTGTCGGTAATGACCTTGAATCCTCCCATGGTGTCAATCAATTCAACAATGGTCATGGCACCCAGCAGGAAGAAAATGATTTCAGCGGTTTCCCCCAAGGCGTGTACCAATTCATTGTGCACCAGCCAGTCCAGGTACGTGCTGCCCGGGTTGTTGATGCGGAAGGAGTGGTAGGCAGTGGGGTCGGAAAGCACCGCTTGCCCTCCGATGGCCAGAATCACCCATAGCGCACAGGCCAATAGCAGTGCGGTGGCGGATTTGTTGATTTGAATAGGATGTTCAAGGGCTATCAGCAGATAACCGCCAATGAACAGGACAATCATTAAAACGAATAAGTTCATTTTTTGTTTGTTTTTAGGAAAGTTAGAATTAAAACTGTTTTATTCGGTCATTTCAATGTCAGTGGGACGCGCGTCCTTGGGTTTGAGGCGGAATTTCCAGCGGGGGTCGTAGATTTCGTCTTTTTTGTTGCTGCAAATCATGGTGTAGTTTTTGGTGTTCAGGTCCAAATCCCCGAAAATGAAATACACGTCCGTCTGGTTGTCCAGCTGATAGTAGCTCCATATTTCATATGGGTTGAGTCCGTTTTCGTTGAGGTGGTACTCTATTTCACTGGGCGGCCCGTATTTGAGGTAATAATAGCCCCGGTCGGTTTTGTATCCTTTGAAGCGCAAGGTGGTATACTTATGGTTCACCCGTTTGACATCGCCATAGTAACGGAACCAGCCGTCCCAGGGGTCTTCAGGATTCCGGCGCAGCCAGAAGGAGCGGAAAAACTCCGCCAGCTCCTGGTAGTTCGTGCTTTTTTTCGCGTAGCGGATAAAATCCACTTCATCGCCTTTCGCTATAGGAAACAGGTAATCGATGAACTGTTTCAGCGTGTCGATATCCAGGATGTCTTCTGTCATCGCCACCATGGTGTGGATGGGGTTGTTGCGCTGGAAGAAGAAACTGTCGTTCAGCAGCAGCTCTCCCTTGGGGGAAAACACCTTGTTCCGAAGGTAGTAGTTTCCGGAGGGAAGGCTGTCGATGGGAAAGGACTGGAAATGGATATATCGGGGCGTGGGAGAAAAGGTGAAAATGGTTTTCAATGGTTTGTGAAGGAGGTAGGCCATGTCCGAACCGGCGGGGGTGATGCTGGATTCTATCCAGCCTGCATCGTCGCGGGCAAACGCCTTGTCCGTGTTATAGATTTCCCACATATAGGTCAGGGTGTCCACCTGGGAGGGGAAATAAGAGGAGAAATAAGGGATCAGATGAAGGCCGTTTTTTGTGAAAACATTGTGGTTCCCGGCGGTTGCGTAGGCACCTATGATCTGCAGGCTGGAAGCCGTTACCTTGTCGCGTTCGAAACGGAGGTCGATTTCGGCTGTGTAACGTATGGGTTCAGCCATGCTGTCGTTATCGTCCCGCAGGCTGAGCTGCATTTTGTATACTCCGGCAGGCAGCGGTATGCGGGACAGGTTGTAATTGTTCTGTTTCCCGTTCTCCGCCAAGGAGTCGGGGTACAAAGCGGTCAGGTAGAAAAACCGGCGGTTCAGCACAAAGGTTTTCCCCTTTAGGGATTCAAAGGTGATGTCCGCCCGGACGCGTCCCTGGTAGCCGCCTTTTTCTGTTGGGGCATAACGCAGTCCGTTGCCGTATATCAGGTATTGCAGCTCAATGTAGCTGGTGTCGTCCGGAAGATGAAAGACAAAACAATTCAGGTCTGCACGCAAACCGGCTGCCGTCATGGAAAGACTGGCGGAGCAGCAGAGGAGCAGAAAGAGCATGCGTTTCATGAGATGTTTCATAGGAGAGGGTTTAAAAGATTTTGTTTTCCAATAACAGATAACCGAAACTGATGTTGAAGAAGGTCTGTACGGCTTTACGGTCGCTTTGCGGATACAGGGAAAGCGAAACCGAGATGGGACCCGGTTTGGTCTGGTATACCGCTGCCGCATAAAACAGCATGGAGAATTCCTCAATCAGCACTTTGCTTTGTTTGGCTTTGTCGTCCGTCACTTCCTCCACCCGGCTGAAGGGTTGGTAGTAGTAGGCGTCAAGACGGATCTGTATCTGTTGACGCAGGGTGAAGATGTTGTTCAGACCCACCGCCGCGAAATTTGGGTTGCGGAATTGGGGAAGATAGGAAATTTTGCTTTCGGGGGTAGGGGCAAAAGTGTTGGCGTGCAGGTTTGTGGCTGTATACGAAGCAAACATGGGAAGGTTGGACAAGGCAAGGTGCGCATAGCCTCCCAAGCGGTAGTGTTTAATGATTTTCAGTGTGGAGATGGCCGTCGCGTTGACGGTGATCCATTGGTGTTTCGCTTTTATGATTTGGGATTGGGCAGAGGTGTTGCCCGGATAGTTTGTTTCCGTGCCGCTTTGGTAGGCCGCTTCAATCCGGAGCAGGGTGCCTTTGGTTGAAAAATAACGGTAGTCGGCGGTGTTGTATTCCAAGGCGGTGTGCAGACGCAGCCCGTTGAAGAGGTTTTGGTCGCTGGTGTCGTTTGCCTTGATGTTGCCGGTATGGAAATAGCGGTTGTTTTCCATGAACAGGGTGAATCCCGTCTTCCATTGGGACTTCTCCCGCAGGGGGGAGACGATGTCGTATTGGAAAAAGCTGTTGCTCTCCACCATGTAATAGGTGAGGTCATGGTCGGTGTAGCTGGACAGGGTGTAGTTCGCGTCGAAATGGTTATGCCGCTGCACACCGAATTTGACCAGCTGGTAGAAAGGCGGCTGCATGTAATAGTCCAGCCGCAGCAGTCCGGTCAACGCGTTGTAGAAATGGCCGAAATAGGCCTCAAAGCCGGTGCTCACAGATTGCATGCCCAGGGTATGGTACATCAGTTGGGTGTATAGGGTGGAGTAGTATCCTGTGGACAGGTGTCCGCCGAATCTGAAGGTGAAAGGTTTTTTCTGTTTCAAATCCAGGTCTAGCAGGAAGTGCTGTTTGGCGGAGTCATAAGTGAGGTTGGGGTACAGGTTCTCTATCTTGTCTTCCAGCATAAGCCTGGAATAGCGTTTTTTGAATTCGCGGAGAGGAATTACCTCATCATTGTTCAACAGTATGGGGCTGATGATTTTCTCTTGACTGGGTTTCAGTCCGTTGAGTTTGATGCTTCCGATGCACAAATCGGGAATGCGCTGTTGGAAGCCAGCCCGTCTTTCCGCCACTTCCGCTTTGGAGGTATAGCGGTGCACCTCTTTGCGTATGCTGTCAATGTAGTGCAGTGTGTAGACATATCCACTGTCTATCATTGTGATACCTCCTTGAAAATCGGTCAGTCCCAGATTCGGGCTTACTGGTGGGTGCAGTATGATGCCCTTTCCCTGCAGGGTGATGTTCGCTTGGTCGGGTTCCGTGATCATACTGGTGACAATGGATACGATGT
Source organism: Bacteroidales bacterium UBA1266 (assembly GCA_002308135.1). Next base: position 12,544 of record DBVK01000167.1, on the reverse strand, counting down.
CCTCTCCGGAGGGGGTGGTGGTAAACAGGTCGGAGGCGATGACACCTATGGTATAGTCTGGTTTGAAATCCGTTTCCATGATGTGCAGCGGGAAAGTGTTCATCATGCCGCCGTCATAAAGTATGCAGCTGTCCAGCAGCAGCGGCTTGAACACAAAGGGGAAGCTCATGTAGGCCCTAACCGCGTCTTTCAGCGCACCGCTACGGAAAATCACTTCCTTGCGCTGTCCGATATCGGTGGCATTGCAGCGGAAAGGCACGAACAGGCTGTCGAAATTCCGTTTGGACACGGCGTCCACCGCACCCATAATCTCCAGAAAAGCCAGGTCCAGCTGTTTGGGCGAAATCAGGTTGGTGGGCAGGGTGGGCTTGAAAATGGAGGAGTCCAGGGAGAAGGCGATTTGCAGCCAGGTGGAGTTGGGTTGGTTTTTTTTGAAGAAATACATGTATTTGCTGTCCACGTTGCCGCTCATCCACAGTTCCACGTCCTGGGAACGGAACAGTTCTTCCATTTCCTCGGTGGAATAGCCGGCGGCGTACAGTCCGCCGATAATGGCCCCCATGGAGGTGCCTGCAATGTAGTCGATGGGAATGCCTTGCTCTTCCAGCGCACGTATCACTCCGATATGCACCAGGCCTTTGGCTGCGCCTCCGCTAAGCACCAGTCCGACGCTTTGTGCGTGGAGCATGGCCGGCAGGCAGCAACTGAGCAGAAGCAAAGACAGGGTTTTCTTCATGGTTCAGGCATGGATTACGTGAATAGTGGTGCAAGCGACTACGGCGGCGGTTTCTGTCCGCAGGCGGCTGTTCCCAAGGGAAACGGTAGAGAATCCGCAGTGTTGGGCCATTTGTATCTCTTCGTGGCTGAAGTCCCCTTCGGGGCCTATCATGACAAGGATGTCCCCTCCCGGACGGCACACTTTCCCCAAAGGAGGATTGACGGTGTCGGAACCGCAGTAGGCGATGAATTTCTGTTCCTCAAGCGTTGCATGCTGTTGCAGGAAGCTTTTCGCTTCGATGCCTTCGTGGAATAGCGGCAGCTGGAAATGCAGGGACTGCTTCATGGCCGATACCATGAGGCGGCGTATGCGGTCCGCTTTGATGCTGCTGCGTTCCGAATGCGCACATTGCAGGGCGGTGATTTCCGTGACTCCGATTTCCACCGCTTTTTCGACAAACCATTCGAAACGGTCGGGGTTTTTGGTCGGCGCGACCGCCATGTGCAGCCGGAACGGGAAGGCTTCCGGCATGCGCTGCACGTTCTCCACAGCAAAAGGGCACTTCCTGTCGCTGGTGTCCAGCAGTCGTCCGGTATACAGATTCCCGTTCCCGTCGGTCACCTGTATGCGGTCCCCTGTCCGCAGCCTGAGCGCACGCAGGCAGTGCTTCGCTTCCGTTTCCGGAAGAAAGCCCAGTGAACCGTCCCAATCCTCTGTATAGAAAAGCTGCATGTCAGAATGTTATCCCTAAATTTTCAGAAAAGTCACACGGGTGATACTTGCCGTTGATTTCGATATGCGTCAGCCGGACCTTGTGCGTGGCCCATTTGACCAGCGCCTTCTGCTTTTTGGCCTCCAATGCGGCGTTTTTGATTTTTTCGTAGTCATCGGTCAGGTTTATGGGATGTTCCGGATGGATTTTCATCACCATAACCAGGCGGTATGTCTGGTTGCCNNATCAGAGATATAGGGCATGGCATTGGAGCATTCCCCTTCTTTCAGCCGTTTGACGGTGAAGGCCGTGGTCTGGTCCAATTGATCCTGGGACCAGCTGTAGGAGCCGGTGTAGGGGTTGGCCAGCTTGCCGCCGTTGATTTTGTTAGGGTCATCCGAAAAAAGCTTGGCTGCGCTGTCGAAACGCCATGTCCCCTGACGGATAAGTCGGGCGACGCTGTCGAGGTACTGCTGGCAGCGCATCATAGAGTCTACGGTTGGCTTGGGCTTGAGCAGGATATGGGCGACATTGGCCTGGTCGCCGCGCCTTTCAATCATGCGGATGATGTGGTAGCCCGCTTTTGTCTCCACAATGGGGGAGATTTCTCCCGGCTGCAGGTTGAAAGCCACCCGCTCAAACTCCGGATACAGCTCACCCCGGTTCACAAAGCCCAGTTCCCCGCCTTTGGCGGCGCTGCCAGGATCTTCGGAATAAAGGCGGGCNNCGAAGGTGCTGAAATTCTCCCCTTTGAGAATGCGGTTACGGTAACCGATCAGGCGTTCCTTGAGCGCGCTTTTGTCTTTTTCGCTTATTTGAGGGGTGCGGGTGATGACCGCCAGTTCGTATTCCGTCGGCATGACGGGAAGGCTGTCTTTGGGAATCTCCTGGTAATACTCCCTGACATCCTGGTAAGTGACGTTAATGGCGGAAGTGAGGTTCTGCTGCATCTGGGTTGTCAGGTAGTCGTCCTTCACCACCTGGCGGGCGTCTTTTTTGATTTCCGCCAGGGTTTTGCCGTAGGCTTCCTCCAGACGTTTGACGCTGCCCGCCCGGGCCACCTGCATGCGTATGCTGCTTTCGATACGCTGGGTGATCTGGTCTTCCGTAATCTCTATGCTGTCCAGCAAGGCCTGGTCTATAAGCAGTTTTTGGAAAATCAGCTGCTCCAGTATCTGGCAGCGCATGGCGTCCTCGTTTTCCAGGGTATAGATGCCATTCTGGTATTTATAGCTCTGAAGCGCATACTCCAAATCGTATTGGGTGATGATTTGTCCGGCGACAGAAGCGATGATTTCGTCAATGACGGTTTGCGCCGGCAAAAGGACGCTGCTGCCCAGCAGACAAAGGCTAAAAAGAAGCTTCTTCATGTCAAAAATTGATTTCGTAAGTGATTTCATGTTCCTTGAGCGCTTTTTCCACGATTTCTTTCCTAAGCTGCTTGCGCGCTTCCACCCGCCGCCTGTCCAGCAGCAGTTCCCGTATGTGTTCCCTTTCGATATCAATGGGGGAATAGGTTTCGTTGACTTTGACTTCGAGGAAACGCACCAGGTATACGGAGGCGGAATCCTGCAGGCTGACCACCTCCTTTTTTGCCGCCAGGGTTTCAGGACGGAAGTTGTCCAGCGGAATTTCCTTAAGTATGTCTTCGAAAACCACCCAATTGAAATCCAGGTACATGTTTTCCGCCTGTTCGTAGCAGAGCTTTTCCAGTCTCGTTTGTTCCGCCGTGCTGCGCGTGCGTCCCTTGTCCAACAGTTTGCTGGCGGTTTCCAGTTCGCTGAAACCCAAGGGGAACTTGGCGTAATTGATGCGGACAATGGTTTTGTGCATCTCAAAATCGGCTTTGTGCGCCTGGTAGTAGGCTTGGATTTCCTCATCGGTGACCTCGCGTTGGATGCGTGCCTCCACGGCTTTGTTCTCGTAAGCGTCCACCAGCAGGGTCTCATAATAGTCGCGCAGTTCCCGGTCAAAGTCTTTTTCGTTCGCTTTCAGCGCTTTTTCAGCGGCATGAACCATGGCCTGCTTGCGCACCCAGGCTTCCACTATGGCGGGGTTGATGAGCATGTTGCCCGAATCGGAACGGAAATCCGCCTGCATCCATTCGAGGTCGGAGAGTGTCAGCTTGGCGTCATAGGCACGCGCCACCACTTTTTCTTCCGAAGTGGAGCAGGCCTGAAGGGCAAGCATTCCTATGCTGAGCAGCAGAACAACAGAGCGCATGTCGTTAGCGGATCAATTTGAAAATCTGGTTGTAGTCTATGGAGATTTCGTTGTTGCGGTGCAATTCGGCTACCCATTCCTCTTCCAGGCGGTTCTGGTAGCGTGTCACGACAATTCCGCGCACTTCGTTCAGCGGTTTGGGGGAGGGTTGCAGCTTTTGCACCGTGATGTAGCGGTTCTCCTTTTCCTTGTTGATGACGATGTTGCCTTCCTGCAGCAGTATGGCCCAGGGGCAGAGCTGGTCGAACTCCTTGTCTTCCCCTTGGCTGTACACCTGGTGACGGGCGGAAATGATGCTGCCTTTTTTGGCGAATTTGCGGCTGATGGTTTCCATGTCGGCGCCTTTGTCCATCAGTTTGCAGAAGCGTTGGTAGGCTTTGGGATCCTCCATGGTGTAGCAGATCATATCAGCCCGTACGGGGTACATGTATTCGTCCTTGACGCTTTCGTAAAAACGCTGCAATCCGGCGGAGTCGGTTTCCGAACGGTTCCACACTTTCTGTTCGCTCAAGGCGTAAAGCAGTATGCCGTCCTCGTATTCTTTCATCAGTGCGGCGAATTCAGGGTATTTGCTTTCCAGGTGTGCGTCTTCGTAGTCCAGTATGCTTTTGTGGACAAAGAGGGCGTAGGCGTAGTGGATGACTTCCCGCAGGCTGACCTCGCGCATGCCCTTGAACTGGTTCTTTTCAATATTGGCGGCGAATTCCTGCTGCCCCACTTTGCGGTCGGCAAACGAAAACAGCGTCTGGTCGGTGGTAATGCTTTCCTTTTTCCATTCCCCGTTGAAAAGTGCGACGGAATCAATATGGAAAAACACTTCCAGCGGATCGGCCTCTTTTTTCCCTTTGGGCTTGGCCTCCTGGAAATGGTATTCTTTTTTCAGGCGTTCCACCAAGGCTTCCGGCCCCAGGTTGGAACGGTTGTCGCGGCTCACTTTGACGCGTACGTCGCCGCGCAGTCCGGCGGTCTCGGTGAAAGGATCCTTTTTCAGCACCTTCACAATATGCCAGCCGAAACGGGTTTCAAAGGGTTGGGTGATGTCGTTTTCTTTGGTGTCGTAGAGCGGCGCCATGAAGTCGCCTTCAAAACGGCTGGAGGGGAAGGGTTCCATTTCCCCGTTGTTCAGGCGCAAGCCTTCATCGGTGCAGTATTTCTTCACCGCCTCTTCAAAAGGCATGCCGTTCCGTATGGCCTGGTAGGCTTCCTTCGCTTTGCTGCGCGTGGCGGCGGAATCGGCGGCGGTCGCGTTCTCCGGATAGGTGATCAGTATTTGGGCGGCCGTCCAGCGGGCGATGGCGGGACGGCGGTCCTGCACGTAAATGAGGTGGTATCCGTAAGGGGAGCGCACCGGCATGGAAATTTGTCCGACAGGGGTGTTATAGGCTGCTTTTTCAAATTCGTAGATCATGTTGAATGCGGTAAAATAGCCCAAATCCCCCTTGTTCCCCGAACGCACGGTTTTCCCGTTCCGTATGGTGGGGCGGGCGGAGGGGTCGTCGGATTCGGCATAGGCTGTTTCGGCGAAACTTCCGCCTTTCAGGATGCGGTTGCGCATAGCCAGCATTTCCTTATAGGCCTTCAGCGTGTCCTCGGGTTGGGGTTCTATCGGCATGCGCCGCATGATGTGGGAAGCCCTTACGTCCCAATGCAAATGCGTGATGGCTTCGTCTATCAGGCGCTCATTGACAGATTTTTCCGTCAGGTAAGGGGCGGCGGCCTGGCTGCGGTAGCCTTGCAGTTCGCGTTTCAAGTCGGACAGAGTGTCCATGCCCAACGCCCGCGCTTCGGCGCATTTGAGACGGAAATTCACAAACAGATCGGTGTATTCGCGCAAATCCTGTTCGGTTGTCTTTGACAAGTTATTGTTTTTCAGATAATTGTTTTTGAACTCTGAAAGCCTCACGCTGTCCTTCCCCAATACCATGACTACAGGGTCTTCCGGTGTTTGTGCCTGAAGCCCCTCCACACACGGAATGAAAAAGGAAGCAATCAGAAGAATCCGAAACATTTTGTACGAGTGCTTATGCATGACAAATTCTTTAAAAATATTGATACTTAATTTTTTATATAATATAAAATCCTGCTTCCCTTACAGGATGCAAAGATTGCGAAGATACAAAAAAAAAGCATTAATTATCCCCTTTGTACAAAAACAGGTAGAGGCTGGTGNNCGAAGAAGGTCACGCCGTCCTGACGCTCCATGGGGTCGTCACTCAACATGGAAAGCAGGAAAACCAAGAGGAAAATACCGTAGAGCCGCGGCATGCGTTTGCGCGAGGCGAAAGGCGGATAAAACAGGGAGAAAAGGCAGAGCAGCAAGCCGATGCAGCCGAAGGCGATGGCAAAGGAAAGGTATTGGTTGTGGCTGCGCACCAAAATGCCGTCAATGGGGGATCCGCTTTCCCGCAACGCTTCCATAAAGGCGTCTTTCACATCGCCCGTGCCGACACCGAAGCAGGGGTGGGCGGCAATCAGGCGGCAGGAGGCTTTCCATGCCTCTATGCGCTGGGGCACACTGCCCAATTCCTCGTTGTAGCGGAGATAGACCATGGTTTCCCACAAGTTCTCGTAATAACGCTTCCGAAAGCCCATGCCATAGGTGTACTGCACATTGGACAATCCGTTTTCTATGTGGTGTATGTCTTCGGGCGTGAGCGCTTCCACTCCCTGCCTGTCTTTGCGTAAACCTTTGGAATTCAGATAGCGGATAAGGGTGATGCGCACCAGATGCCCCCCATCCCTGGTCCATCCGTCGTAAGCGAGTCCGCTGCGGGTTTTCCATGCGGCTTCCAGCTCTTCCTCACACACATAAGCATACACATGCTGCCCGTTCTCAATATGCTGCCGCTCCAAGGGGTAGGTGTAAGGGTGCCCGTCGGCGGTGAGGCTGTCTGCGGTGGCGGGATTGAAATTGCTGTGGGTATACTGCCGTACGGAGAAAAACAACTGTGTGCCGGCGGCCAGCAGGGTAAGCGAGAGGCAGGTGGCCAACAGGTNNCAACAGGTGGCCAAGGCGGCGGTAAGGTGTGCGAAATGCGTGGATATAAAGGATCGAAATGCTGACAATCAAGGTTAAAATCAAGGCTGTCAGGGTGCCTATATATACCATCATGCCGAGTTGCCAAAGTGCGGCGGTTCCGGATGCGGCAAGCCATAGGGGACGGCGTTGGCGCACAAATTCCTTGTGCAGAAACCATAAGGCTATGAAACAGCCGAAACAGAGATTCAGCCCGAAGCGGATATAGGAAATGTGCATCGCAATGTCGCGTTTGTCCGTGATTTCCGGATGCAGGTGAAAATGCACCAGTCCGATGAGCGCACTGGCGCATACGGCGCACACATAAATCCCAAGCAGGCCTTCGTATTCCTTGCGTTCCAAAGCCGGTGTGGTGGCGAAAAGGAGGGGCAGTAGCAGCAGCGGGAGTTTGATCAGAAGATCCTGTAGGGCGTAATCCCAATTGGAGGTCAGCAAAAGCCCCAGCACATGGACGGCATACAGCAGCAGGCAGGCGGGCAGCAGGCGGTTGCCGCGCAGCATGGCCGCTTTTTCCTTCCAGCGCCCTTCCGCCAGCCAGTTGGCGGAAAGCAGTATGAGCCCGAAGCTCATCAGCGGACGGCAAAAAGGAATGCCCGTCACGAAAAGTGCGAGGGAAAACAGCAATATCCCGTGGTGAACGCTTTTCCTGCTCATCGCTGGATGTTATCTGCCTTTCAGGATTTGACGGTATTCCGTCAGTTTGGCGTCGTTGAACAGGCGGTACACCTCTTTGATGTCCGGGTCAAACAGCAGCGAGGCCTCTGTTTGCCCTTTCTGGTAATAATACCTGCCGACAATTTCAAGGCACAGCATTTCCGATATCTCTTTGCGGTATTTTTGGAGATCGTTTTGCTTCTCCTGTGCGATGGCTTTTTTTAGGTTCTGTATTTCTGTCTGGAGCGCAGTGTCCAAGTGGTCGTCTTTGACAGAGGTCTCCAATTGCTTCAAGGCTTTTTCCGTAAAGGTTTCGTAGGTGATGTGGCGTTTTTCCACATAGCGCACGAAGTCCGCGTACATGGCCTCAGTGAAGCGGAATTCGGACACCGGTGCAATGCTTTTGTGGCTCAACCGGTATTCGTTGGCGTAATTGAAAATCATTTTTTTGGAAATCAGGGCCAGCAGCACGGTGCTGTAGCTTGGACTCTTCACTTTGATGTCCGGTTCCACGCCGCCGTAATCGTAGACGGTGCGTCCGTGCCTGGTTTTGAATGCCGTGGCGGAAGAGTCGGCTTTGCGGATGTTTACACCGTTGCTGTCTTTGTGGGCATAGTCGATTTTCTGTATGCAGCGTCCCGATGGAATGTAGTATTTGGACACCGTGACCTTCATGCGGGTGTTGTAGCTGAGCGGTAGTATGTTCTGCACCAATCCTTTCCCGTAGGTGCGGCTGCCGATAATCACTCCTCTGTCCATATCCTGCAAAGTGCCGGAAACAATTTCCGAAGCGGAGGCGCTGTTTCCGTCCACCAGCACGGCAATAGGCATTTCCGTGTCTATGGGATCCTGCTGGGTGTAGTACTGTTGGTTGAGGTGATCCTGCTTGCCCTTGGTGCTGACCACCAGCTCCCCTTTGGGGACAAACAGATTGACAATGTTCACGGCTTCGTTGAGCAGACCGCCCCCATTGCCCCGCAAATCCAGCACAAAGTAGCGCATGCCCTGGTCTTTCAGCTTCAGGAAGGCCTCTTTGACCTCCTTGCCGGCATTGTCTGTGAATTGTTGCAGGCGCAAATAGCCTATGTTATTATCCAGCATGCCGGAATAGAGAATGGTGGGAAGTTTGATTTCCTTGCGTTCCAATGTCTTCACGACCGTGTTTTTTTTGCCGTAGGGCTGTATGCTCAGCTTGACGGTGGTGCCCGGCTGTCCTTTCAGGGCGGTGCTGACATCCGATACACTTTTGCCTTTGGTGGATTTGCCGTCAATGGCCATGATTCTGTCCCCGGCCTGCAGTCCGGCCTCCATGGCAGGGGTGTGCTCATAGGGCTCGCTGATGATCACGCAGTCGCTGTCCTGTTGGATAAGGGCGCCGATTCCCCCGTATTGTCCGGTGGTCATTAGCTTGAACTCCTCCAGATCCGATTCGGGGTAATACACCGTATAGGGGTCCAGTTCCTCCAGCATGGCGTCTATGGAGGTGCGCACCAGGTCGCCCACTTTGATCTCGTCCACGTAGTTTTCGTTCAGCTGGCGCAGCAGTGTGGCATAGATGTCCAGGTTCTTGGCGATTTCAAAATCGTTGCGGACAAAGCACAGGCTGCCCGACAGCAGGCATGCGATGACAAGAATAAGGAGGGTTGTTTTTCTTTTGCGGGTCATAATTCAGTGGTTTGCAGTGTCTCGTTGGCTTTGGCGATTTTTTGCTTGAGGGATTCCTTGAAGGAGGTCAGGCGCTGGTAAAGCGCGGCATCACCGGTGGCTATCATTTCCAGGGCGAGAATGGCGGCGTTTTTCGCCC
>DBVK01000167.1:1079-3376 GCA_002308135.1 Bacteroidales bacterium UBA1266 | reverse complement strand
GTGGCTACCGGAATGCCGGAAGGCATTTGCAGTATGGAAAGGATGGAGTCCCAGCCGTCTATGGAATTGGACGATTTGATGGGCACACCGATGACGGGAATGGCCGTATAGGCGGCAATGACACCCGGAAGATGGGCGGCTCCGCCGGCACCAGCGATAATCACTTTCACGCCCCTGTCTTTGGCGGCTTTGGCGTATTCCATTACGAGTTCGGGCGTGCGGTGTGCGGACAAGGCTTTGATTTCAAAATCTATGCCCATCTCTTTGCAGAAGAGGGCGGCTTCTTTCATGACGGGAAGGTCGGAAGTGCTTCCCATGATAATGCTGATTGTTGCCATAATTGTATTTGTTTTTCAGTCTCTTATGATTTCAAAAGAATAATCGTCTGTGAAACGTATGATGGTGGAGGCTTTCATGTTCTCCACAGTGCCGAAGGCCGCATTGACAATATAGTCCATGCTTTTCTTGATTTCCGGGCTGATTTCCCGGAAATGGGTGGGGGTGGGTTCGCCGGAAATGTTGGCGGAAGTGGATACGATTGGATGCCCCAACAGGCTGATGACCTTGCGGCAGAATGGGTTGCTGGTGATGCGTATGCCGATGCTACCGTCCGCACCCACCAGATTGGTGGGCAGGTTTTTGATGTGCGGATAGATGAAGGTGGTCGGTTTGTCGGTGTTGCGGAGCAAATCCCATGCGATAAGGGGCACGTGTTCCGTATAGAGCGACAGTTTCTCGGGCTCGTCCAGCAGTATGATCAGGCTTTTGCTCAGCCTGCGCTTTTTGATGGCATAAATGCGGTCGATGGCGGTGGCGTTGGAGGCGTCACAGCCTATGCCCCAGATAGTGTCCGTAGGGTAGAGGATAACGCCGCCTTTGCGCAACGCGTCGGTGGTGCGTATGACTTCTTCGCTGAGATCTAGTGCTTGTTCCATTGTGGTATGGTTTGTATTAGTTGGTTCAGATCAATATCCCAGGCGCAGCGGAAATGGTTTTGCGGACATTTCCGGTGTCCGTGCAGGCCGCAGGGACGGCATGGCAGGTCGGTTTGCGTTTCCACAATATGGATGTGCTCCCCTTTGGGGGCGAAACCGAAATTGCGGACGGTGGAGCAGAACACGGCGGTTACATGCGCCCCGACGGCCGCACCCAAATGCAGTGGGGCGGAATCGTTGGTGAAATTGACGGCGGCATCCTTCATCAGTGCCGCCGATTGCAGCAGGCTCAGGCTTCCGCAAAGGTTGTATACCGCTTTTCCCGGACAGGCTTTGCGGATTTCCTCTCCCAATGCCTGTTCCTTTGGGGAGCCTAGCAGGTAGACACGGTAAGGTTCGTTCATGCGGTTGATCAATGCAATCCACTGTTCCTTCGGATATTGCTTGGTGAACCATAGGGAAGAGGGCGAGAGGGTGATATAGGCTTCCTCCTTGTAGGCGTACACCGCGTCATAATCGCTTTCCGAAGGGTAGAGGCGGGGGGTGGCCGCGTGGGCATCCGTCAGGTCTTCAATCAGCTGCTGGTTGCGGTCCGCTTCGTATACATAATGCGTTGCGGACAGTTCATGGCGGACTTTCCGGTCGTAGGCCCATGCGAAAGGGTTCTTGTCGAATCCGGCAAGGTGTTTGGCGCCGCTGCGCAGGCTGATCCAACCGGTGGAGGCATAGCGTTGCACATTGACGGCCAAATCGTATTCCTGCTGGCGGATTTCACGGATGACACGCCGCATTCCGGTGTATTTGTGCTGTTTTTTGTCCCAGCTGTACAGGTGATTAAGGTAGGGATGCCCTTCAAACAGCGGCGCCGCCCCTTTTTGCACAAGCATGTCCAAAGCTGCCGCCGGGTACCGGTCGTGCAGCTTTTCCAGCAGGGCGGTGGCCAGAATCACATCCCCTATGGAGGCGGGCTGAATAATCAGCGCATTGTTCATTAACGCCCTCCTCCTTGGTTTTGCAGCTGTTGCAGCAGGTTTTCGCATTCCTCTTTGTGGGCGGGGAATTTCCTGCCGCATTTTTCCNNCCAGACGCTCCACCGCTTCCTGGGTTTTCCCGATTTGGGCCGCATACATGGCGGCATAGTAATGGGCCGTAAACGAAGCGTTGTTCTTTTCCACGCATTTCCGCATGATTTTTTCCCCTTCATACGGATTGCCGATGCGGGCGTAGAAAATGGCCAGCTCGTAATAGTTGGCTGCGGAACGCGGATTGGAGGTGATGATCTGCTTTTTCAAATCAAACACCCGGTTGAGGTATTGCTGGTTGTTGGTGCGCTGCATGGCATCCAGGTATACATTGGCGGGC
>DBVK01000167.1:0-1041 GCA_002308135.1 Bacteroidales bacterium UBA1266 | reverse complement strand
CCAGACGGTCGGCAAAATACAAAGCGCTATCCAAACGGCCGATGGCCTGGTACATGTTCATGATGCCCAGGATGGCCGATTCATTGTCGGGATATGTTTGCAGGTGGGTGCGGTATTTGGCGATGGCCTGCTGCACAGCCGTCACTTTCTCCTCATTGGGAACCGTCGCGTCGTTGAGCTTTTGTGTCAGCAGGTAGGCCTCGTAGTCCGATTTGTCGCGTCGTTCCAGAATGGCGGCAATGGGTTTGCCGTCATCGTTAATGGTGTGGATGGTGTTTTTCGGAGGCCAGTAACCATGCTGCAGCTGGTAGGCGCAGATGTAGGAGTTGATAATGATGGCGTAGTCCCAGTCCTTGTTGCTGCGCTCGTAGTAACGGAGGTAGCGGGGCTGGTAACAGGCGCCGGTGTCCTTGCGCAAATAATAGGTCAGTGCGTTGTTGTCGTTGGACGCGATGATGATTTTTCTGTTGGGATCCAGTTTGTTGTTGGTTTTTAAGTAGTTGTCCAGCCAAAGCGTGGCGGCGCGGGTGCTGTGCTGGTAATAGTCGGTCTCGTAATAGCCATAGCATTTGTTCAGACCGCCTGCGAACTCGTTGTAATACACGTATTCGTGCGGATGGTTTTTCACGATGTGCACGAGGGGCAAAAGCAGCAGCACAGCGGTCACCACGTAAGCGGCAATTTTGGCTGCGGGCTTTTTCAACAGATCGTAAATGCCTTCCCATCCCATGCCTGCGGCGGCCACCAGCAGGGGGTAGGTGAACAGCACGTGACGCCAGCCTCCGTACACATTGGAGTGTTTGTAGATGATATAAAACACCGGGAAGAAAAAGGCGAAAAAGGTGATGAATAGGATTTGCGGATTAATGCGCTTCCACAAGCGTTTGATCAGTAGGAGGAACGCCGCCAAACCTATCAGCACGGCCACAGGAATGCTCATCAGCATATATTTGGGGAGGTAGTACCAGGGGGCGTCCGTGGACATGATGTTGCCGCCTTCAAAAATCTGCCGGAGGTTGGTGGCGAAATGCTCCATCATCT
>DBVK01000001.1 GCA_002308135.1 Bacteroidales bacterium UBA1266 | reverse complement strand
CGCTTCCGCTTTTATGTGAACGGGGAGCCGGTCTTCATCAAGGGGGCTAACTGGACTCCGCTGGACGGCCTGCACTCCCGTGACGCGGAACATTTGGACAAGACCATCGCGCTGGCGGTGGATTTGAACTGCAACATGCTCCGCTGCTGGGGCGGCAATGTGTATGAGGACCATCGCTTTTTCGACCTCTGCGACGAAAACGGCATCATGGTATGGCAGGATTTCGGCATGGCCTGCGCCTCGCCTTCCCAACGCCAGGCATTTATTGACCTGATGGAAGAGGAGGCCATTTCAGTGGTGCGTAAACTGCGGAGCCACCCTTCGCTCGCCCTCTGGAGCGGCAACAACGAGAACGACCAGACCTATATTTTCCGCTGGCCGCCACAATACAAGCTGGATCCCAACGACGACTACATCTCGCGGGTGCTGCTCAAAAAAGTGATTTACGAATTCGACCCGCTTCGCCCCTACCTGCCCAGCTCACCCTACTACACGCCGGCAGTGTTCGCCCTGGGCGATTGGAGCAAACTGCCTGAAAACCACATTTGGGGACCGCGCGGCTACTACAAGGAGCCCTTTTACAAAGATGCGAAATGCCTGTTCGCCAGCGAAATGGGATACCATGGCTGTCCAAACCTCTCCAGCCTTCAACAGATGATGGAAGCGGAAAATGTCTATCCGTGGGTCAAAGGCAGCGACCACCAGTGGAACCGCGACTGGCTGACCAAAGCGACCCGCCGTTACGAAGCCTGGGGCTACATCCCGAAACGCAACGACTTGATGATTAACCAAGTGAACCTGCTGTTCGGTTCCGTCCCCGACAAGCTGGAGGATTTTGTGTTGGAATCGCAACTGGTGCAGGCTGAAGCGATGAAATATTTTGTGGAGAAATGGCGCGGAGCAAAATTTGTGGAGAAAAACGGCCTCATCTGGTGGAACGTGAAAGACGGATGGCCCATCATCTCCGATGCCGTGGTGGACTATTATTTCGGCAAAAAGCTGGCATACTACTTCATCCGCAACGTGCAGCGGGATATCTGCGCCATGATGCTGGACGAGGACGAAAGCGGCCAATACCCTTTAGTCCTCATCAACGACACACGGGAGGAAGCCTCCGGCAAAATCACCGTCACCGACATGGAGAGTGGCAGAAAAGTCTATGCTGGAAAGTACCAGACGGAAGCCAACGGGCGCACCATGCTCACCCATATCGGGAAAAAGGCGGACAAGGGCATGTTCCTGATTGAATACACGGTGGGAAATCAAACCTTCCAAAACCACTACCTATACGGTGAAAAGCCTTTTGACGTGCAGAAGGTCACCAAGTGGCTGAAAAGCATCGGCATATACGACGAGGCGGAATGCCTGCAGGGACGCTAATCCGCCACCATCGGCAAAGCGCAACCCAAGCCGCCCCTGGGCGAACGGGCGCATAAAACTCACATGGACTGGATTTTCCGGGACAAAAAGGCGCACAAGCCCGGAAAAAACTGTTTGATCCGCGCCATCAGCAGCTCCGTGCTTCCGACCCGGACTTCCCGCCGTTTGCGGACAATGGCACGGACAATCTGACATGCCGCTTTTTCCGGTGTAATGCCCTTGGCCTGGCCGGCATCCAGTTTGCCGTGGAGGCTTCCGTCCTTCTCCAGGGCGTAAAACGAAATACGGGTCCTCACCCTTCCCGGACAGACCAGTGTCACCCGTATATGCTTGTCGTAGTTTTCCGCCTGCACCGTCTCAAAAAAACCGTACAAAGCGTGTTTGGAAGAGGCATACGCGCAGCGCAAGGGGAATCCGAACAAACCGGCGATGCTGGTCGTGGCCACCAGCTGTCCGCCGCCTTGGGCTATCATCTGCGGCAAAACCGCCTTGGTCAGGATGACAGGAGCGAAATAATTCACTTCCATCACTTTCCGTATCACCTGCATGTCCGTATCCAGCGTGGTCGCCCGCTGGCTGATACCCGCGTTGTTGTACAAAATGTCTATGCGGCCAAAACGGGACATCGCCTTTTCCGCCAAAGCGGGAAGTTCCTCTGTCCGTGACAGGTCGAAAGGGAGCGCAAAAACGTCCGGCGCCCCCAAAGCCTTGCATTTTTTTGCCACAGCTTCCAGCAAATCCGCTTCCAAGGCCGTGAGAATCAAGGTGGCGTTCGCTTCGGCCATACGGTATGCCACAGCCTCCCCTATGCCGGATGAAGCACCGGTGATCCACACAATTTTATCCGAAAATCTTCCCATGCGATTCTATTGTGAAAGGTTATGATAACACCCTCTCCTGTTAAAAAAAATCAGGAAAACCCTGGGATTTTCCTGATTGAATGAATATTAGAACCTAGTTCATTCCGCTTTGGGCTCTTCGGCCTTAGGCTCTTCGGCCTTAGGCTCTTCGGCCACAGGGGCGGCTTCAGCCACAGGGGCTGCTTCGGTGGCTTCCGCGACCGGAGCGGTTTCCTCCACGACCGGAGCGGCAGCTTCCGCTTTCTTGCGTCCGCCCCTACGGGTCGCCTTGGCTTTGGACTTCTGATTGCCCTTGTTCTGGGTGTAATGCTCGTTATAATCCACCAGCTCCATCATGCACATTTCCGCAGCGTCCCCCAAACGGAAGCCGGTGCGCAGAATGCGGGTGTATCCGCCCGGACGGTCGGCAATCTTAGTGGAAATGTTACGGAACAATTCCGTAACCGCCTCCTTGCTCTGCAGGTAGCTGAAAACCATACGACGGTTATGCATGGTGTCCTCCTTGGAGCGATTGATGATGGGTTCGACATAAACCCTGAGTGCCTTGGCCTTGGCAAGCGTCGTTTCGACTCTCTTGTGCATAATCAGAGAGGTGGCCATATTNNGCAGGTAGCTGAAAACCATACGACGGGAATGTGTGGTGTCGTCTTTCGCCCTTGTCAGCAGGGGCTCCACGTATTTGCGCAAAGCCTTGGCCTTGGCAACCGTTGTATGGATGCGTTTGTTGAGTATTAAAGAGGTAGCCATATTGGACAGCATCGCCTGACGATGCGCATAC
>DBVK01000087.1 GCA_002308135.1 Bacteroidales bacterium UBA1266 | reverse complement strand
TAATCCATGCCAAAACATGAAATATTCCATCTTTTCCATATCGACTATTTATCTATCTTTGTGTTTCAATAACACAGAAAAATGACACTGAAGACAACTCACTGTAACTGTTGCCTGTTCAAAACAATATGTGAAGAAACCGTATGCAGGGAGGATTTTGACGACCTCTACCGAAGCACCACTTTCCAGATTTTCCGCAAAGGTGAGATAATTCTGCGCCAGCACATGAAGATGTCTAACCTGGTGTTCCTGCACACCGGCATCGTCAAGTTCTGCTACAACAACTANNGACATCATCCTGACCATCGACAAGGCCCCCACCCTGCTCGGATTAGCCAACTACCTGAACAACAATACTAATTTCTTCTCAATCATCGCTGTTGAGGATTGTGAGGGCTGTGTGATTGACGAGGCGGTTTTCAAACGCATACTGACCAACAACCCAGATTTTGCCCTTCAGGCGATCACTTCGTTCACCAACATGTTCCGGCAATCGATGCAGAGCTTTATCAGCCTATCCTACAACCAGGTGCAGGGCCGGATTGCCAACATACTGCTTTTTCTTGCCAAACACATTTTTGAAAGTTCCGTTTTCCGTCTGCCGCTGACGCGCAAGGAAATCGCACAGTTCGCAGGCTGCTCCACCGAAAATGTCATCAATACCCTGCGGAAATTCGGTGAGGAAGGCATCATCCGGATCAACGGAAAAGAAATTGGGATTCTTGACGAGGAGGCGCTGCTATGGATCTGCCGGATGGGGTGAGCAAATAGCACGCATACTCAACTGTTTCAACCGGATTACGATCACCAAAGAGGCATATGGGAAAGAGCGTTGTCTATTTTCTATTGGTTTTTGCAGCCATCGTTTGGGGAATGAGCTTCATTCTCACCAAGGAGCTATTCACCAGCGAGCCCCACATCACNNACACCGTCTTCATCATTCTGACGTTCCGCCTGGCAGTGGCGTCTGTCGTGACGATACCCACGCTCTTGCTGATAAAGAAGCTGGAGCCTGTCGCCAAGGGTGACCTCAAGTGGTTTCTGCTGCTGGCCCTTTGCGAGCCCTTTATCTACAGCATTTGCGAAACCAGCGGCGTACAACTGGTAAGCGGCAGCATGGCATCCATCATAGTGGCCACCATCCCCCTTTTCGTCCCATTCGGCATGGCCGCTGTCTACCACGAGAAAATCCAAGCGCTGACTTTGGCAGGCATAGCGCTGTCCCTCATTGGACTATGGGTAATGATGGGCGGAGGCGCGCACAACATGGACGCCAGTGTAGCGGGCATTGCCTGGCTGGCGGCGGCCGTGGCCATCGCGGTGGTTTTCACCATTGTGCTGGTGAAATTGGNNAAACCTTTCACCATCACGGCCTACCAAAACCTTTTGGGCTGCATCTATTTTATCCCACTCATGCTCATCTGCGACGGCGCCAAACTGCCGCTACTCTCCTATTCGCCCAAAATGTGGCTGATGCTGCTGACGCTTGGCATCTTCTGCAGCACCCTTGCCTACGTCTTCTACAACATCGGCGTCGCCCGTCTGGGCGCCTCGGCGGCCAGCATTTTCACCAACGCCATACCCGTCTTCTCCCTGATTACCGCCCTGATTATCGGCCAGGAGACCTTCGCTTGGGCCAAACCCATAGGCATAGCCATTGTGCTCACTGGAGTGACGCTGGCACAGCGCAAGCAATGACATTCTTCGTTTGCCCCCACATAATAAAACACCCAAACGGACGTTTCCTGAACGATTTTTAACCATAACCTGTCCATCACAGCATGAACGAAGAAACACCCCTACTTCTCCACAGCGACCCCGCCAAGGCGGAGGAATGCGTGCACCTGTTGAAAGAAACCGGCGCCCGACTGCAGCTTACCGGCTTGTGCNNCCTTTGCCGTATTTTTGAAAAGCTGCCGCACCTACGCCCAAGGACAGTGTTTCCTGGTGCTTTCGCAAGACAAGGAGACTGCGGCTTTCCTCTACCACGACCTGGAGCTGCTTTTCCAGGAGGAAGGGAAAGACAGCCGGGAAAAACAGGTGTTTTTCTTCCCGTCTTCCTATAAAAAGCATTCGGAAGAGCAAGTGACCGACAATTTCCAGGTGCTGATGCGCACCCAGGTGGTCGCCATGCTGCCGTCGGCCCGTGTGGTGGTCAGCTACCCGGAAGCCCTTTGCGAAAAAGTGGTCTCCAGTCAGCAGATGGAAAAGGAAAGCTTCTCCCTGCAAAGCGGCGAGCGCATTTCCATGGACGATATCACCACCTTCCTTTCCAACGCGGATTACGAATTCAGCGATTACGTCTGCCAACCGGGCGATTTTGCGGTACGCGGCGGCATTATCGACGTGTACTCCTATTTGGACGAACACCCCTACCGTATTGTGTTTGACGGAGATACCATTGCATCCATACGGAAGTTCGACACCAGCACCCAAGCCTCTATAGACAGCGTGGAGGCGATGCGGCTGGNNAAGCCGGTGCATCCGGATGAAGCCGAAGCGAAAGTCAGCCTGCTGTCCCTGATGAAGGGCAAGGCTTCGCTCTGGATAGGCGATTTGGACGGTTTTCTGTGTCAGGTCGAAAAGAACCGCAGCTTTTTCCCCCAATGGGAAGACACGCAATACAAGCGTCATTTTTCAGACGAGCACGCGCTGCTGAAAGAGATGACTGCATTCCCCCAGGTCACCTACAAAGACAGCAAACCCAAGGGGAAAACCGCACGCATCCCCTTCCGCACGCATCCGCAGGACAGTTTCAACCAGAATTTCAACTTGCTGGTCGCCCAATGGATGCAGCATTACGAAAAAGGCATACGGAACATTTTCGGCTCCGACAACGCCAACCAGCGCAAGCGCATCGCCACCATATTGGAGGAGATACTGCAATCCCATCCGGATTACCGCATGTACAGCGCAGAAGAGAAAAAACGCTGGAGCGAATCCCTGATCAGCTTCGCCGGTTTCTCCCTGCACGAAGGTTTCACCGATGAAGAGACAGGCATCGCCTTTTACACCGACCATCAGGTGTTTAACCGCTACCACCGCTATCGCATCGAAGACCGCTTTCAGGAGAAGAACACCCGGAAACTGCAGGACCTTACCGAATTGCAGGTGGGCGACTACGTGACCCACATCAACTATGGCATAGGCCGTTTCGCCGGACTGGAGAAAATCGACAACAACGGCCGTGTGCAGGAGGCCATCAAAATCATCTATAAGAACAACGATGTGCTGTATATCAGCATTCACGCCCTGAACAAGATCGCCAAATACAGCGGGAAGGACGGCATGGAGCCTAGCCTTTCACGCCTCGGTGGCAACCAGTGGAACAAAATCAAGGAGCGCACCAAGGAAAAGGTCAAGGAGATGGTAATCGACCTGACCCGCCTCTATGCCGAACGCAAATCCGCCGAAGGCTTCGCCTTTTCCCAAGACTCCTACCTGCAGGAGGAGCTGGAAGCCTCTTTCATGTACGAGG
>DBVK01000060.1:1992-9400 GCA_002308135.1 Bacteroidales bacterium UBA1266 | reverse complement strand
GTTCGCTGACGGCGGGGGGGGTGTATTACGCCAGCCTGTCAAGCGTCCATGACTGTGACAGCGTGTTTGTGCTGTGCTTGCGTGAGCGTCCCTTGTATTTGAAGAAGGACACGGCCTGGATATGCCCGGGCGCGTTGTACGCGTGGCGCGGCCGTTCGCTAGGCGAGGGCGGTGTGTATTACGACAGCCTGCATAGCGCATATGGCTGCGACAGTGTGTATGCGCTGGTGCTGCGAATCCGTCCGACCTATGCGTTCGCCGACACGGCGGACT
This sequence comes from Bacteroidales bacterium UBA1266, assembly GCA_002308135.1. The sequence continues at coordinate 9,127 of DBVK01000060.1, read as the reverse complement.
TCTGCCATACGGGCACGTATGTGTGGCACGGCCGCGAGCTTGCGGAAGCGGGAGACTACACGGACTCCCTGCNNGTGTGTATCGCCTCTGTCTGCGTGAGCGTCCCTTGTTTTTGAAGACGGACACGGTGTGGGTGTGCCCAGGCTCGTCGTATGCGTGGCGCGGCCTCTCGCTGACTTCCGTCGGCATCTATCACGACAGCCTGCGTAGCATCTATGGTTGTGACAGCGTGTATGCCTTGGTGTTGCGCAACTATCCGTCCTATGTGTATGAAGACACGGCGGAGATATGCGATGGCGATGCCTATCCGTGGCGCGGCCGTATGCTCACAGCAATGGGCGTCTACACGGACAGCCTGACAACGGAGCATGCTTGTGACAGCGTATACCGCCTTTATTTGCAAGTGCATCCTGTACATCGTTTCTTTACGGTGGCGCCTATTTGTGCTTCTGATGTGTATACCTGGCGCGGCCGGGCGTTGCGCGAATCGGGAATGTATTATGACAGTCTGCACAGCCGTTACGGTTGTGATAGTGTTTATGTGCTGGAGTTGCGTGTGTATCCGATGTATATTCAAGCGGACACGGCTGATTTCTGCCATGGTGGCACGTATGTCTGGCGCGGACGTGTCTTGACGGCAGCCGGTGACTATAGCGACAGCCTGAAGGCAGCGTTTGATTGCGACAGCGTCTTCTCTCTCTGTTTGCGTGAGCGCCCATTGTATTGGCGCTCGGATACGGTATCGGTTTGCCCGGGTGCAGCCTATGTCTGGCATGGACGTTCGCTAGTCACCAGCGGTGTGTATTACGACAGCCTGCAGAGCCGTTACGGCTGTGACAGTGTGGAGGTGATTCAATTCCGTGTCCTTCCTGCTTATGAAATGCATGATACCCTAAGCTTGTGTGCCGGTGAATACGGCAGTTGGCGCCGTTTCCGCCGATTGAGCGAAACAGGGGTCTATTACGACAGTTTGCAAACGGTGTATGCTTGTGACAGTGTCTATGTGTTGCATGTGCAGGTGCTTCCCTCTTATGAGCACGCGGACACGGACAGCTATTGCGCAGGCAGCGTGTACACATGGCGCGGCAGGACATTAATGTCCCCCGGCCTGTATTACGACAGCCTGAAGAGCGTGTCCTCCTGTGACAGCGTGTACACGCTGCGGCTGTACCGCAGGCCGGTGCAGCTGCTAGACACCCATGCGAGGCATTGCGGCCCGGAACCCTATGTGTGGCGCCAGCGGGCGCTGCGTTCCAGCGGTGTGTATGACGACACCCTGCGCAACGCCCACGGCTGCGACAGCGTCATCCGCCTTCACCTGCAGCTTCTTCCCAGCTACGAGACCAAAGACACCCAGCACGTGTGCGAAGGCGATCCCTATGTATGGCGCGGCCGTATCCTGACATTTGCGGGCGACTATGCGGACAGTCTGTATTCCAGCCGCGGCTGCGACAGTGTCTTCTTCCTGCATCTGATGGTTTATCCGGGCTATCACCAGCTGTTCTCCGATACCATTTGCGAAGGGGAGGCTTATAACCGTAACGGTTTTGTGATTCCTGCCGATTCCACCCTTGGCGCGGACTGGCTCTTCAGAACCGATTCCTTGCGCACGCTATACGGTTGCGACAGCATACGCAGCCTGCAGTTGTTTGTGCGCAGGCTTCCGACGGCCTTGGGGAATGTTTACGGGGACACCTTGATTCCGCAAACCGGAGTATATATGTATTATGTGGACACCTTGCCCGGCATAAGCGGTTACGAGTGGCAATGCGCTTCCCAGACCCTGTCCCTCTCGTCCTTCGGACCTAAGGCGTGGGTGAATGCGGACACCACTTGTATCATGTACGATACCCTGATGGTCAGGGGGCATCATGCCTGCGGTGTCACTTCCTGGCAGTGGCTGCCCATACATTTCACCATCGGATTGAAGGTGGCTGAAGCGGAAAGGACGGCACAAATCCGTGCTTATCCGAATCCGGCGAATGCGGAAGTCTTTCTGGAGCTTTTGGACTGTACGGAATGGGAGCGTCCGGCATGGCGGCTGTACGATATGCAGGGCCGTTGCCTTTCTTCCGGAAACGTGGATGACGGTAAAGTGATGATCCGCTTGGAGGGTTTGCCGAGAGGCATGTATCTCATCCGCCTGTTCTCAGGGGATAAGGCATGTGCCAGTCTGAAGGTGGTGAAGTATTAAAAAAGAATGTAGAAGGGTGCTTCTAAGGCAGGCTTAAAATCCCCCGCTTTACAGCCTCTTCAGTAACCAAAGGAAAAGCTTGGCATCCATTATGTTTCGCTATCTTTTGTCAAAAGCGCCGATCTCTTGGCAGGCTGTGCCCATTCCGCAAAATGACAAAAGCTTCCTGAGGAAAATGCAAAATGCTTTGCAAAGTGATTTTTGAAAATTCTCTATAAATCACTGTTTGTTAGTGCGTAATATACAACATGATAAAAAAAACAGCAAAAGAGTGTATGGTGTTCATTTATTGAGTACTTTTGCACACATTTTTTTGAACATATTGTAAAAAGAGAATCAGATGAAAGCTGAATTAATGCAATTTGCTGAAGACCAATTGGTTGAGAAGAGAGATTTCCCTGTTTTCAAGGCGGGGGACACCGTGACGGTGAATTACAGAATTGTGGAAGGAAGCAAGGAAAGGCTGCAAGCTTACCAGGGTGTGGTGCTGCAACGTTCCGGAAGCGGCATTACGGAAACCTTTACTGTCCGTAAAATATCCAACGGTATCGGCGTGGAGCGTGTTTTTCCGGTACATTCCCCCTTCATTGAAAGCATTACAGTGAACAAACACGGTCTGGTCCGCAGGGCGCGCATATTCTATCTGCGTGGCCTTACCGGCAAGAAAGCCCGTATTAAAGAAAAAAAATAAGTCTGACGGATTATGGCTACAACAGCAGATTTCAAAAACGGTTTGTGTATTGAGATGGACGGCTCCGTATGGAGCGTTGTGGAGTTTCTGCATGTGAAACCCGGCAAAGGCGCTGCATTTGTCCGTTCCAAACTCAAAAACCTGAAAACCGGCCGGACGTTGGAGCACACCTTCCCCGCAGGCGTCAAGATTGACCTTGCCCGCGTGGAGCGCCGTCCGTACCAGTTCGTGTACAAAGAAGACGAAGAAACCTATTATTTCATGCATACGGAAACCTTTGACCAAATCCCTATCCAAAAGGATTTGATCAGCAACCCGGGTTTGTTGAAAGAAGGGCAGGAGGTCGAAATCATGTACCATGTGGACACGGATTCCCCCCTTACCTGCGAGCTTCCTGCGTTTGTGGACATGGAAGTGACTTATACGGAACCGGGGGTGAAGGGTGACACCGCCACCAATACCTTGAAACGCGCCATTGTGGAGACCGGAGCCGAAGTGATGGTCCCCCTGTTTATTGAAACGGGCGAGAAAATCAAGGTGGACACCCGCACCAACCGTTATTCCGAACGTGTAAAATAAATAGCAATGAAATTCCCTAAGCCGATTTCCATCGACGAATTGCGTTCCATTGTTGGTGTTCCGCTTACCGTAATCGGAGACACGCAGCGCAGTGTTGAAGGCTTGAATGAGATTCATGCCGTAGAGGAGGGGGATGTCACTTTTGTGGATCATCCGAAATACTACGATGCCGTATTGAAGGGGAAGGCCTCGTTTGTCTTTATTGACAGGGAGCCCGAAAGCGCCTGCGGCAAAACCCTGCTCGTTTGTGAGGATCCGTTCACGCCATACCAGGCGCTGGTCCGTCATTTCCGTCAGTTTGTCCCGCAAAACGTTTTTGTTCACCCGTCGGCGCAAATAGGCGAGGGCACCGTGCTGCAGCCTGGGGTGTTTGTGGGAACGGATGTCCGCATCGGTAAAAACTGCATCATTCACTCCAATGTGAGTATATACGACCACACCGTCATCGGTGACAATGTGGTTATACAGGCCAACAGTGTGATTGGTGGCGACGCCTTTTATTTCAAGCGTCGTCCGGACCGTTGGGACAAAATGATATCCTGCGGTTCTGTGGTCATAGGGAACGATGTGGAGATAGGGGCCTTGTGCACCATCGACAAAGGCGTTTCCTCACCCACAATCATTGGAGATGGCTGTAAGTTCGACAACCATGTCCAGGTGGGGCACGACACCGTTATCGGCAAGCACTGCCTGATCGGTTGCCATTGTTCCATAGCCGGCACCACCGTGATTGAGGATGAATGCCTGATTTGGGCGCATGTCGCGGTGAACAAGAGCCTGGTTGTCCGCAAGGGCACGACGGTGCTGGCCACATCCGCGGTGGACAAATCCACCAAGGAAGGCAGCGTGCTGTTTGGCGTCCCTGCCATAGAAGCCACCAAAAAATGGAGGGAGCTCGCCTCTTTGCGCATGCTACCGTCCTGGATGGAAAAGATAGAGTCCGCCTTAAAAGGGAAAGAATAAGCTTCATCAGATCCAACTAAAAAGAAAAGGCACGCCATGCGTGCCTTTTCTTTTAGTATGCCTTTTCGGCCCTAATCGGCCAGATGCAGCTGATGCCCCATGCGGTCCTGTTTGGTCTTGAGGTAGCGTTTGTTGTACTCGTTCGGTGTGATGACAAGGGGGATGGTCTCCGCGATTTCCAATCCGTAGCCTTCCAAACCGCTGCGTTTGACAGGATTGTTGGTGATTAGCCGCATCTTGCTGACGTTCAGGTCGCGCAAAATCTGGGCGCCTATGCCGTAGTCCCTTTCGTCCGGTTTGAACCCCAAACGGATGTTCGCTTCCACGGTATCCAGCCCCTGTTCTTGCAAATGATAGGCTTTCAGTTTGTTTACCAATCCTATGCCCCTGCCTTCCTGGCTCATGTAAAGCACCAGACCCCGTCCTTCCTTTTCCACCATTTGCATGGCTTTGTGGAGCTGGTCACCGCAATCGCATTTGCAGGAACCGAAAATGTCTCCGGTGGCGCAGCTGGAGTGCACCCTTACCAGTACCGGTTCGTTTTCCTTCCATTCGCCTTTTTTCAAGGCCAGATGGGTCGCGCCATTGTCCAGTTGGGTATAGGCAATCAGCTGGAAATTCCCCCATTCGGTAGGCAGGAAGACCTCCTCCTCCTTGCGAACCATGGTCTCGTGGGCCACGCGGTAGGCGATCAGGTCCTTGATGGTGATGATTTTCAACTGGAATTTTTTGGCCACTTCCATTAATTGGGGCAGACGCGCCATGGTGCCGTCATCGTTGATGATCTCAATCAGCGCCCCGCAGGGACGCAGTCCTGCCAAACGTGCCAGATCCACGGCCGCTTCGGTATGTCCTGCCCTGACCAGCACGCCGCCATTGCGGGCGCGCAGCGGGTTGATGTGTCCGGGACGCCCCAAATCGGACGGCTGGGTCGCCGGGTCGGCCAGGGCGCGGATGGTCATGGCCCGGTCGTGCATCGAAACGCCGGTGGTGCAGCCATTGCCCAGCAGATCCACCGTGACGGTGAAGGGGGTGCCCAGCAGGGAAGTGTTGTCATGCACCTGCATGTCCAGATTCAGCTCCTTGCAACGGTCCTCGGTGATGGGGGCGCAGAGCACGCCGCGCCCGTTCTTGAGCATGAAGTTGACATGTTCCGGCGTGATTTTCTCCGCCGCCATGATAAAATCGCCCTCGTTTTCACGGTCCTCATCATCAATGACAATGACAAAGCGTCCCTGTTTGAATTCCTCGATGGCCTCTTCGATAGTGTTTAGCTTGAATTCCATGTGTTGCAATTATAGTATTTTCAAATAACGGCATCCGGGTGGTATTATTGCCTGCGAAAAAAATTATTTCTTTGCTGCGGCCATCCCTATTGCATATTTGGTTATTTTTGCAAATTCGTGTACCATGAATATGGCTGAAATGGGTCTGCAAAAAAAAACATCGGTTCCCGGAGGGGCTGCGGCGGGCATTATGTGTGGCGTTTTGCTGGCGTCGTCGTTGCTGCTGCTCAGCCTGAAAAACCTTTTCCCGCATGTGGCCGGCCATTACCTTATGCCGGCCTTGCAGGCACCTTATGGGCTGCTGTTGGCGGCAGGCGTTGTGGCGGTGGCATGCTGTTTCCTTTTCATTCGCCGGCTGTTTCGCCAGCTGGTTCCAAACAAATGGCTTGTTGTTTCTGTCAGTATGGTCTTTAGCCTGCTGCAAATGTTCCTGATATACAATTACTATTTTGAAACCGATTGGGATGTGCAGCAGCTGGTGGGGGCGGCGCGTGCGGCGGCCTTCCATGGCCGTGAGGCGGCGGCGGAGTACCGCTGGTATTTCAGCGAATGTCCCAACAATCTGTTCCTTACCGGCCTGTTTATGCTGGTTTTCAAAACCGGTGCCCTGTTCGGGACGGAGAGCCTTTTTCCGTTGCTGGCCCTGCAGTGCCTCCTCTTCGGGCTGGTCTCCCTCATGTTTTATCAGACGCTGCTGGAATGTTGCAAGGATGCTCCGACAGCCTTTTCAGGATATCTGTTCTTCCTGCTCTTTACCGGCTTGTCCCCGTGGATTTCCATACCATATTCGGATGTCTGGTCGCTGTTTTTCAGCATGGGGATTGTCTGGCTTGCCCTGACCGGAGTCCTCTCTTCCAAACCTTTGTTAAAACGATGCCTCTTTGTCTTTGTCTCCGTGCTGGCCTATGCGGTCAAACCGCAACTGCTGCTGGTGGCTTTGGCGGTGGCGGCTGTCAGGCTTCCGGAAGCTTCAACTGCACGTGCGGCACTTTTCCGTATGAAGTCTGTCGCTTCGTTGGCGGCCGCGCTGCTGCTGGCGTTGCTGATCATGCTTCTTGCGGGGAAGGCCACTGGGATTTCCCCTTACAAACAGCCCGCTTTCGGCATGACGCACTATCTGCTGATCGGCATGAACAGTCGTACTATCGGCGATTACGCACCGGAGGATGTGGCGTTTTCCCGCAACTACCCAGACCGGGCCTCCCGTGCGAAGGCGGAACTGGCTGAAACGGGCCGGCGGGTGTCTGAGATGGGGTTCGCCGGTTTTTGCCGGCACCTGTGTGAAAAACTCATCCTGACCTATGGTGACGGCAGCTTTTCCTGGGGGAAGGAGGGTACCTTTTTCCATCTGATTTTGCCCGAGAAGAACAGCACGGTTTCCCCTTTCCTCCGCAGCTGCTACTACACGGAGCCGTTCGGCGG
>DBVK01000060.1:0-1969 GCA_002308135.1 Bacteroidales bacterium UBA1266 | reverse complement strand
GATATGGTTGGGGATATTGTTCTTCAGTATGATATGTGTATTTTTGGTGCGCGGAAGGGCAGGTGCCACCGTTTCGCTGGCCCTCTTGTTCATCCTGCTGTTCGAACTGCTGTTCGAGTGCCGGGCCCGCTATCTGTTCGGTTTCACCCCCTTGTATCTGCTGGCTGCCTGCATGGGGCTTCATTTTTGTTTTTCAGGGAATAAAATAAAAAAGAGGTAATCCGCTTTTTATATTGAAAATGAAAAATTATTTACTTTTGCAAATTCAAATTCCGTAATGGCCGCGGGCTGCCATTACCCTTTCACTTACAACAGAAAGTCTGATTGTTTAACATTTTGGAAGATGATTTATACCAGAAAAGGTGATGAAGGAATGACCTCCCTGATTGGAGGGGAAAAGGTGTGGAAATGTGACGAAAGGGTGGAAGCGTACGGAACGGTGGATGAGCTGAACAGCCAAATGGGCCTGTTGCGCGACCAATGCCCCTTCGACGACGAAAAAAGCGCGTTGTTGGCCATACAGCGCCAATTGTTCATCATACAGAGCCTGTTGGCTGCCGAGCATCCGGAAAAGCATGACTTCCTCCCGGAACTGTCCGCAAGCGAAGTGGAAAAACTGGAACACAGCATTGACGCATGGGAAGGGGAATTGCCGCCTTTCCGCGCCTTTGTGATTGCTGGCGGGCATCCGCTGGTCTCCCAATGCCATGTGGCCCGTTGCGTGTGCCGCCGGGCGGAACGCCGCGTAATTGCCCTGATGCGGCATGCCGAGGTGCCTTCCACTGTGGCCCGTTACCTCAACCGTTTGTCGGACTATTTGTTCGTAATGGCGCGTCATTTTGCACAACAGCTTGGCATAAAAGAAGATACCTGGGATTAGACAGCGCATTCTTTTTTTTTTCTCCAATAGCCTGTCCGCATTGCAAAAAATGCTACTTTTGCAAAAACAAGGCGTTCGAAAGCCTTCACAGACCAGTGGTCGTGTATTAGCAACATTTTAAGAATACTTATTTACGTTTTTAATGGAAAACGAAGTTAGGCCAGATGCCAGTCAATTGGCAGGAAAATCCCTTATGGATTTAAGGGAGATTGCAAAAGTATTGCGCATAAAAAACATAATCAAATATCGCAAGGCGGAACTGGTGCAGATGATTCTGCAGACCGCGGCCAAACCGCTTCAGGAAGCGGACAAGCCGGCACGCAAGCCTTCCGAAGCGGCGCCGGAGGCCGCTTCAGCCCCTATGCAGCCGGGTCGGAGAAAACGGATGCGGAAAATGAAAAACAACGGGGGCGGAAGCGTGGTGGAACCCGAGGCGGACAGGAGCGCGGAGATGCCGTCGGATGCGGTGCTGGCGGCTGCGGAAGAGAAGCTCCCCTCCCTGGACGAACAGGCGGAGGCGGAAATCTCCCGTGCCATCGGAGTGTCCCCGGATGAATATATCCCCAAGAACGAAGAGTTTCTGGGCATGGTGGATTGCGAAGGCGTGCTGGAAGTAGGGGAAGGATACGGTTTTCTCCGCTCCGCGGACTACTATTATCTGCCGTCTCCGGATGATGTGTATGTGTCCCAGTCCCAGATCAAACTCTTCGGCTTGAAGACCGGCGACGTCATTCAAGGCAGCATACGCCCTCCAAGGGAAAACGAGAAATATTTCCCGCTGATCAAGATAAGCCTGATAAACGGAAAGACCCCCGATCAGGTCAGGGACCGCATCCCGTTTGACTACCTGACGCCCTTGTTCCCTTCGGAGAAAATCGACCTGACCTCCCACAAGGGGGCCAGCATTTCCACCCGCGTCATAGACCTTTTCGCTCCTATAGGGAAAGGCCAGCGCGGACTGATTGTCGCCCAGCCGAAAACTGGTAAAACAGTGTTGTTGAAGGAGATAGCAAACGCCATTGCGGCCAATCATCCGGAAATCTACCTTATCGTCCTGTTGATTGACGAGCGGCCGGAGGAAGTGACCGA
>DBVK01000146.1:2628-2795 GCA_002308135.1 Bacteroidales bacterium UBA1266 | reverse complement strand
AAATACTCCTTCCAGGCAATCTCATGCCCCAGTCCCGCCGCGCCGCAAACCTCAGCCACCTGTCTTTCCACTTCGGTCTTTGTCTGTTGAAGCAGTGCATCATCCTTGGAGCGTAGCGTGAAGCGCAACACCCCATGGCCGGCGGCCACTCCATACGCAGGCTCGCC
>DBVK01000146.1:1288-2619 GCA_002308135.1 Bacteroidales bacterium UBA1266 | reverse complement strand
ACCAGCGTCACCAAGCGGAAATCATCACGAAACATATCGTATTGGTTTAAAGCCAACAAGCTGTCTGTGATTGTCTTGGCAGCAGGGTAGGGACATAATGCTTTTTGCGGTTCGGCGGCATGTGCTGTGTGCCCATGCAGGTGGATGTCGCAGCTGATGACCGAGCAGGTGAAGCTACCCTCCCGGCAAATCACAGTGCCCAACTCCTCGCCGGGGATGTTGTGCAGGGCAAAAACCCTGTCCGGTTTGTATTCATCCAATATGTTGGTCTCTATCAGCTGACGTGCGCCTTCGCCTGTCTCCTCCGCCGCTTGGAAAAACAGCAGCACTCTGCCTTTGGCGGGTGGGTTGGAGGCCAACATCTCCGCCAATCCCAACAAGATAGCTGTATGGCCGTCGTGTCCGCACTTATGTGCCACCCCTGGCGTAGCCGATGCGTACGGCACGTCCAGGGTTTCCTCTACCCGCACGGCATCAAAGTCGCCACGGAGCAGTAGCGTGCGTCCCGCACAGCCACTGTCGTACACCGCCAGAATATGATTGTTGTCTGGAAAGGTAATCAGCTTTGTAGGATGCCATTGGGACAATTTGTCCACGATAAATTGATGTGTGCGATGCTCCTGGCCGGACGGCTCCGCCAGCTGATGTAATGTATGTCGTAGCGCACGATAATCGGTTTTAGGAAAGGTTTCCATCATGATTTAATGTTTTTCGGACGCCCTTGGTCGTTTCTGAGTGAGACGTGCTGTGGCACGAATTTCTAATTGAGACGCGATTCCTCGTATCTAAACAGGACCTTTTTAATTTATTTTATACCCTAACATCAATTGGAAATTCAGATTGCGTTGCACGTATTTGTGCTGGGTGAAATTCGGATTCATGATGTTCAGCAGACCGAAATCAGCATGTACTCCGATGTAGAACTGTGAAATCTGATAGCCTAACTCCATACCCACGCCGAAATCCAGCCGTTGGAGAATCTTATCCTGGGCTAATGCATAATGCTGGAAGGTATTGTCGTTGGCTTCGCAATAGTAGATTTCCTTTTTGCCTGGCTTGTAAAGTTCGAGTTCCCCTTCCAAAATGTTCGAGATGACTTTATCCTCAGTTGTCAGCACTTCCGATCCGTTATAGGCGAGCTTGCCGGCCATCGCCACATCCACGAAGAGGCCTGCCCCGGCCACAAAATGGTTCTTTTCTTCGGAGGAGTGGAAAAAAATCATCAAGGGGACCTTCAAATGGTGGGTGGTGTATAGATTGTTGGAGGCGATGGAGTGACGGATTCCCATGGTGTCGGAATATTGGGCGTTCTGGGTTTGCGCCAGCCGCTG
>DBVK01000146.1:728-1270 GCA_002308135.1 Bacteroidales bacterium UBA1266 | reverse complement strand
TTCCCTCAGCCGGACATCCACCACCAGTCCGGCGGTGGCTCCGATTTTGAGTTTCTGGTTCGATGAATAGCCGAACGCGCTTTCATTCTGGATTGTGCTGCTGGGAATCATCAGTGTGGAGCCGTTAAGGCCGGCGCGCACTGCGAGTTGAACTTTCGGGTTCTCGTTCTGCGCCCGCCCGCAAACCTGCACTAACAGGATAATAGACAAGAGGATGGATATTTTTTTCATAATGGATATTTTTTCTTGAAAAAACGATTGTTAAATATCTTTCACTGCCATCAGAAGACAGCCGTACAGTCCGGCGGTTTCCGTGCGGAGGCGGCGGTTGCCCAGTTTCACCTCCGTATAACCATGCTGGCGGGCCGTTTCTATTTCCGCCGCACTGAAGTCGCCTTCCGGCCCGATAAGCAGGATCACATCTTCGTGCGAGAAAATCTCCCGCGCCAGCTGACGGGTGTTGTCGTCGTCACACCAGGCGATGTACTTGTCGGCGGACATTGGGGCGTGCGACGCTAAAAAGTCGTCAAAGCGGGTCAGTG
>DBVK01000146.1:255-723 GCA_002308135.1 Bacteroidales bacterium UBA1266 | reverse complement strand
ATGCGCCGCATCCGGTCCATGTTGACGCGCGGTCGTTCCGAATTTTCGCAAAGGATGAAATGGATGGATTCTAACCCAAGCTCCACGCATTTCTCCACCAACCATTCTATACGATCGATGTTCTTGGTAGGCGCGATGGCCAGATGCAGCCGATGGTGGGAGTTCTCCTTCACCTTGCGTACGTTGCGCAGCTCCACCTGACAGGCCTTCGGATTGTCGGTCAGGATGGTGGCGCGTGCCTCGTTGCCCAGTCCGTCGGTCAGCAGCACTTCGTCGCCCGCGCGGTGCCGCAGCGCCCGCACACAATGCTCCGATTCCTCTTGGCTGAGGATTACCACGGGTTGTGTCAGATCGGGATGGTAAAAATATTGGTTGAATATCATATTATGCGTCTTTTTCACTCAGTTCTAACCACCGGTTGGACTTGTCCTCCAAAACGGTTTTGATTTCCGCATAGCGACGGCCCCA
>DBVK01000146.1:0-182 GCA_002308135.1 Bacteroidales bacterium UBA1266 | reverse complement strand
TCCAATTCTTCAATTTCCACCTCCAATGACTCCAGTTCCCGTTTCTCCTTATAAGTCAGCTTGTTTTTGGGCGTTTCGCGTACCGCCTTTTCCTCCACGGGTCGGTTGGCCTTTTCGATACGCTTTTGAATGCGCATCTCCTTGTCTTTCATCTGACGGTATTCGGTGTAGTTGCCGTAATA
>DBVK01000115.1 GCA_002308135.1 Bacteroidales bacterium UBA1266 | reverse complement strand
ATGCCGAAAAAAATCAGATAGAACATGTTCTATTTCTTTGGGTTAACAAAATGATGCCTACAATGAGGCACTCCGCCAGTTCGGCCATGTTCCAACTCAGGCATACGGCTTTGACGTTTAAGGTGGGCAGCAGGGTGACATTGAGCGAGATGCACAGAATGGCCAAGCTCAGGCCCACCCAAGGCGCCCAACGGTGCAAGCCCATGCCGTACAAGCCTTGTACCGTGAGCAGTGTGGCGGTCATCACCAGGAAGGGGATGGGCGACAGCCATCGTAAAATTCGTATCGCCAATTCATAACCGCCGCCGTAGACAATGCGGATGACGCTTGGCGCGGTCAGCCAGGTCAGTAGCGACACCAAAGCGGCGGACAGTCCGGCATACAGCAGCACACGGCTCAAAAAGCGCATCCCTTGCTGCTGTGATTTTTCGAACCGCAGGCTGATTTCCGGATAGATGGCCATGCTGACTGGCAGCACCACCACCATGTTGAGCGCAGTGATCAAGCGCTGGGCGGCCGAGAAGCAGCCAATCACTTCATCGGTGGCAAAGGCTCCGAGAAGGGTCATGTTGATAGTGGTGTACAAACAGACAAACACGTTGTTGAGAAAGATGGGCCAACCGGCGGCCAGCACTTCGCGGAGCGCCTTGCGTGAGAGTTTGCAGGCACCTATGTGGAAATGCCGGATGACATACCAAAGCGCACCGACCCCCGTCAGCACGCTTGCCACGGAGAGCAGCAAGGGGTAGAGCCTGTAGGCCGAGGCTTCGCGCACGATGGCGATGACCAAGGCCGCGCCAAGGAATTTGGCAAAGAAGTTGAACCAGGCCATCTTGTCCATCTGCTGTTCGCCCTGCAGGTACCATGTCGGGAAAAACACGATGCCGATGTTGGTGAGCGCCGTGTAAAGGTAGAGCTTGGGGTCGCAGGCCACGCGGGGGATAAAGAGCGGCATGAACGCCAGCAGGAGGAACGAAAGCAGCAGCAGACCGCATTTGGAGGCAATCACCGCCCAAAAGAGGTCGTTTTTGCGTTCCTTGTCGTCTTTGGCAAGGGCGATTTGGCGTGTGGCGGAATATTCGAAGCCGTAATTGATGAGCAGGGTCAGGTAAGAAACGATGTTTTGGGCGTAGCCGACACTTCCGAAGAGGGTCGCGCCCAAGATGCGGCTTACGACAGGGAGGACCAACAGGGGTATCAGATAGTTGGCTATCTGCAAAATCCCTATCGACGTCATGTTTTTGAATATCCTCGTCATAGCCCTTTGTTGTTAAAGGGTGTTCCGTACGGAACACCCTCGTCGCTTTGTGTCGTGGGAGGCCTGGTTACCTCGCCTGCAGGTTTTCACCCGCATCGTCGATGATGGCTTTGTAGAACCAGTCGGGATAGCGCGGATGGTCCGGACCTTCGGGAATGTGCTCGTTGTATCCGTTGTTCTGGAAACGTCCGTTTTTCTCCTTTTTGATGTTGCCGTCCATGTATTTCACCAGCAGGTATTGCGACAAGGCTTTCCAGCGGTTGAACATGATGCCGGCCTGGTTGTTGGAGAATTTGTTCAGGACCTCTATGCCTTTTTCGTTGTTGGCCACATACTGGTCGGCAAAAACACCGCTTTGCTCTTTGACCAGGCGGACGAAATTGGACTCCAGCTCATGCTGCACTTGCTGAATGTCTTTGATTATGTCGCTATAGCGCAGGTAGGCGAAATTCGACACTTGGTTGAACAGCCAGAAAGCGGAGGTCGGTGAATAGGTCAACAGGTCGCCGTTGCCTTCTTTGAAGCAGAAGGGGGGCTGGGTCACACCGCAGAAAATGGGCACGTAGCAGGTGCTGTAGGTGTCGTCCACGCCAAACCAGAGGATGCCGCCGACCGGATCCGGGAATCTGGAACGGCATTGGGCGATGAAGGAAAAGCCTGTCTGCTGGGTGGAGGTGGCGCGTTCGTGGATGTAGTTTTTCCCCTCATAGCTCCAGGTCATGGGACGCCAGCGGTAGGGACAGGCGAAAGGACCTGCGCCCACGTCTTTGGTCATGTCCAGACTGGTGCCTTCGAAATGGTCGCGCATCAGGGAGAACATATCCTCAATGCCCACTTTTTCCACAGGGGTAATCCACAAAGGCATGCGGTGGCTGAGGTTTTCACCTCTGGCATAGTCTTCGTAAGGAGCCGCCACCTCTTTGTTCAGGTGCATGAAAGCGGCCCATACGCGGGCTTCGCAGAAGCGGGCTCCGCCGAAATCCACCGGATTGTAAATGTCGGAGAAGCTGAATTCGGCGTCCTTCCCGTTGAACAGGCCGATGGCGCGGGCGTAGGAAATCACATCCGCGCTGTATACCACTTCCACGTCCGGATTCATGATTTTGGCGATGTTCTTGGTGGAAATGGATGTTTTACCGTTCTCCAGGGGGAAGGTGGTGATACGGGCCTGGTTGGCATGTCCGGACACGCATCCGTCGGGAATGCGGCGAGCTACCCAAACCGGGCTTAGCGTCCAGTTCTTGGTGTCCACATTGCCTTTTTTGTCCAGTATCTGTTTGCCCTTGCCCACCATTTCCAATATCCAGACCTCGTTGGCGTCTGCGATGGAGAAGGATTCCCCTTCGCTGCAATAGCCGTACTCCTTGGTCAGTTCGTAGAAGGTGCGTATGGCTTCACGGGCGTTTTTGGCGCGTTGCAGGGTGAC
>DBVK01000156.1:7691-8047 GCA_002308135.1 Bacteroidales bacterium UBA1266 | reverse complement strand
CACCTGCGCTTCAACATGCGTTCCCAGACCTATGCCAAATCCCTTCCTATGCCTATGGTTATGGGCGCCCTCAAGCGTTTGGAGCTGATACAGACCCGTCCGGAACTGCGCGAAAAACTGTGGATCATCACCAATGCTCTGAAAAAAGGGCTGCGCGAGAACGGATTCAACATTGGCAACACCGAAGCCAACGTCACACCGGTCTTCCTCAACGGCACCGTCGCCCAGGCGACCCAGATTGTGGTGGATATGCGCGAGAACTACGGCATTTTCTGCTCCATGGTTCTCTACCCCGTGGTTCCGAAAGGCACCATTGAGCTGCGCCTGATTCCGACCGCCGCACACACCCTGGAGGA
>DBVK01000156.1:6496-7630 GCA_002308135.1 Bacteroidales bacterium UBA1266 | reverse complement strand
TCAACAACCAGCGCATCAATTTCTAAATCTTGCGCACTTTAGCGAAAGTCCCTCCGAGGAGGGACTTTTTTTATGTCCGGAAACGGATGGGTATACAAATATAAGCTATCTTTGCACATTTGTTTTCAACCGGAAAAATTTAGAATAATGCTGCTGCAACGTAACCGTTTTCTGCTTGTTATCATGGGGTTCTGCGCATGCCTGAAGCTTGCCGCCCAACCTGTTTCCCTTTCCGACGCCCAGCGTACCGCAACGGATTTTCTGGCACGTCATGCGGAAAGTCCCGCACAAAAAGCCGCTTTGCAATGCGTGCACACGGAACAAACGGATACCGGCCCCCTGTTTTACATATTTAACGGAGAAAACGCCTTCGTTGTGGTGTCGGCGGAATGCGGCACCGAAGCCGTGCTGGCATACTCCCTGAACCACACGTTTGAAAGCGGGAACACCGCCCCGGCCATGGAAATGTGGCTGCAATCCTACAAACAACAGCTCCTGGCCGCCCGCCGTGACGGGCAAACGGACAGGACGCTGAGGGAAGTGCGGCAACGCGGCGTGGAGGCGCAAGTGGAGCCGCTGCTGCAAAGCCGCTGGAACCAGGGCACACCCTACAATTATTTTTGTCCCAAGGACGACAAGGGGCAGAACGAACGCTGCGTCACGGGCTGTGTGGCCACGGCCATGGCCCAGCTGATGTATTATTTCCGCTGGCCGGAAAGCGGCACCGGAAGCTATAGCTACACCCACGACACCTACGGCCTGCTGAGCGCCGATTTCGGCAACAGCCGCTACGCCTACGAAAGCATGTGCGACCAAGCGACCCAAATCAACAGCGCCACCTCGCTGCTCTGCCACCACAGCGGTGTGGCAGTGGACATGGTGTATGGCCCCAGCAGCTCCGGCATGTACAACCACAAGGCGGCTTATGCCCTGCGCACGTATTTCAAATACCACCCGGAAACAATCTACATTTTCCGCGACAGCAACGGAATGGCACACGACAGCCTGCATCCCGAGCCCTACCCTCTCCACTGGGACAGTGTGCTTATCGCCCACCTGGACAAGCGTATTCCGCTCTATTATGCGGGTTGGAGCAAACCCTGGACAGACGGGCACGGATTCATTTGCGACGGC
>DBVK01000156.1:3314-6478 GCA_002308135.1 Bacteroidales bacterium UBA1266 | reverse complement strand
TTCCATTTCAATTTCGGATGGGGCGGCAACTCAGACGGCTATTTCCTTACCGGCGCCCTCTCCCCTTCCGGACACAATTTCAACCTGGCCCAGGAAGTCATTGTCAATGCTGTTCCCGATACCCTGCATTACACCTATCCGACGGCAGCCATTTTGCGCGGGGAGCGTACCCTGACCCAGCGAAGCGGCTCCTTCGAAAACGGTTATGGCAATACCGGCCGCTGCGACGCTTCCATGGACTACACCTGGCACATACGTCCGGACCTGGACAGCATGGTGCAGCTGAAAATCCGCGTCAGCTGCAGCCTGGAAAGCGGAGACACGCTACGCATCAGTTCCCCGGATCCGGCCTTCCAAGCCATCACGCTGGAAAACAAGGACACTTCTTTTGAAATGAGCCTTAAAATCATGCCGTTGGATGTAAGGCTGCAAACTGGGGAATCCACCCGAAGCGAGGGCGTGCATTTCAGCTACGAGGCCATCTATCCGGAATTCTGCACCGGCATATTTTCCTCCACCAAAGTGTCCGCCACCCTGACCGACGGCAGCGGAACCTACCGCTATAACCCTAATGTCTGCTGCCGCCAGGTGATTAACGTGCGGGGTTACGCGGGGCTACATTTGCGTTTCCATGCCCTGGAAACGGAAAAAGACGTGGATGTGCTTCATTTTTACGATTTGAACGACAACAACCGGGAGCTGTTGCGCCTGTCCGGCCAACTGGCATCGGACTCCGTTTTCTTTTTGCCGAGCAATACGGTGCTTGTGGAATTTGAAAGCAATGACAGCCTGGAAATGGACGGATGGGGCTTTACCTACACCGCCTCCAAAACCGCCGTTGCGGAGCCCGCCTCCGCCAAAGCGCGCCTCTACCCCAATCCTGCCAGCGAACAAATACGGATAAGCCAAGAAACCGACGCTTTGGGCGAAATCCGGCTGCTGGACATCAGCGGACGCTGCCTGCAAACCTATCAAAGCGAAGAAAGCGCCTTTGACCTGCCCGTCAGCGGCCTGCCGCAAGGCATCTACCTGATCCGTACAAGGGGCACGAACGGCTCCCATACTTATAAAATCATAAAAAAATAACGCATGAACCTGATTGATATCGTCATCGTGCTGCTATTGGCCTGGTTTGCCTTCCAAGGTTTCCGGAAAGGGCTTGTGGACGGGATTATCTCTCTGCTGGCATTTATGATTGGGGCATGGTGCGCCATCCCCTTTTCTCCCGTTGTACAGCAAATCCTCGTCCCGACGACAGAAACACGCTACCTCCTCAGTCTTATCCTCTCCTTCCTTTTCTGCATTGCAGCGGTGTATTTTGCTGGAAAACTATTCAAAATCAGCCTCTCCGTAGCCCTCCCAAAATTGCTTGACCATCTTTTGGGAGCCGTTTTCGGAGCCCTTAAGGTATTGTTGGGAGCCGGCATACTCTTTTATTGCATTTCCTCGGTTGACAAGCGGGAACAGCTTTTGACAAAGGAATGGAAGGCAAAAAGCGCCATGTACCGTCCCGCCTATAAAACCGCTGAGCTGCTGCTGCCCAAAATCTTTGATTTCGCCAGTTGGGCGGACAAACAGGAAAATGTGCAGAAAATAAAGGCAAAAAATAAAGAAGCGCTCAAAAAACAGTGACCACCATGAAACAGAAAACCATTGCCCATCCCCTTTCGTTTGAAGGAGTCGGACTGCATTCCGGGAAAAAACTGCATGTGCGTCTGCTACCTGCAAACGAAAACAGCCATATCCGCTTCCGTCGCACCGACCTTTCCCCCGCCGTGGAGATTCCGGCTTTAGCCACCCATGTCGGCGACACTTCCCGAAGCACCTCGGTGCGGGATGCGGCCACGGGAGCCTCCGTAGGCACCATAGAACATTTGATGGCGGCCTTGGCGGCCACAGGCGTATGCAACCTTGTGGTCGAAACAGACGGGGAGGAATTCCCTNNGGACGGCTGCTCCGAACAGCTGCTGCACTACCTTCACCAAGCCGGCATCCAGGAACAGGCCGCTGAAAGGAAACGCCTGGTGTTGGGCGAAGCCCTGCATTACCGCCACGACAACGGTGCGGAACTGCACGCCTACCCCAGCGACACCTTTGAAATGGAAGTCACGGTGGACTATCACACTTCCGTGCTGGGCAGGCAAACCGCCGTACTGCACTCGCTGCAAGAGGTGGAAACGGAATTCGCCGGCTGCCGCACCTTCTGCTTTCTGCATGAAATCTGGCCGCTTATCCAGCACAACCTGGCGCGTGGCGGGAGTCTGGACAACGCCATTGTCTATGTGGCCCAACCCCTGCAAGCGGAAGAGCAGCGGAAAATCGCCGAATTCTTCCATGTGGAGGGCATTCGCGTCAACGAGAGCGGCATCCTCAGCAACAACAGCCTGCTTTTTGACAACGAAGCGGCCCGCCACAAGCTGCTGGACGTACTGGGAGACCTCCAACTGATTGGAACGGAACTGCAGGCGCGCGTCGTGGCCTACTGCCCCGGTCATGCGGCCAACACCCGTATGGCACAAGAAATTCACCAATGGATGCAACAACATCCCGACAACCTGCGTTAATCAAACAAAAGCCTTAAGCATGTCTATATACGTCAAAAACATCACCAAAGTATACGATGCCCAGAAAGCCCTGGACAATGTGTCGTTCGAAATCAAAAGCGGCGGCATTGTGGGTTTGCTCGGACCGAACGGGGCGGGGAAATCCACCCTGATGAAAATCATCACCTGCTACAAACGCCCCACCTCCGGTACGTGCGAAGTCTGCGGATACAATGTGCTGGAACAGCCGCTGGAAGTGAAAAAACGTATCGGCTATCTTCCGGAAAACAACCCATTGTATACAGACATGTACGTACGGGAAAGCCTGGAATGGGTGGCCGGCATCTACCGTATGGACAATATACGCAAACGGGTGGATGACATGATTGCCATCACCGGTCTGGGGAAAGAACAGCATAAAAAAATCGCCATGCTTTCCAAAGGCTACCGCCAAAGGGTGGGACTGGCACACGCGCTCATTCACGAGCCGGAAGCGCTTATTTTGGACGAACCCACCTCCGGACTGGATCCTAACCAACTGATTGATATCCGACAACTGATACGGGACACCGCAAAAACCTCCACCGTACTGCTGTCCACCCACATCATGCAGGAAGTGGA
>DBVK01000156.1:0-3274 GCA_002308135.1 Bacteroidales bacterium UBA1266 | reverse complement strand
GATGAGCAGCTGGAGCGGCTGAAAAAGCAGGCGGCAGCATCCGGAGACGGTGCATTCAGCCTGGAGGCCTTCTTCCACCAATTGACCCATACCTCCTAAAAAACGCTCCGCCTCATGTCGTTTGCGCATCCTGCTTTTTTATGGGGGCTTCTGCTAATCGGCATACCGGTGGTGGTGCATCTTTTCCACTTCCGGAGGTACCGTACCCTGTATTTTTCCAACACCCGTTTTCTTCAGGCGTTACAGACGGAAAACAAACGGCAGTCCCAGCTTCGCAAACGCATCATCCTCAGCCTGCGCATACTTGCCGTGGCCAGCATCGTACTGGCTTTCGCCCAACCCTACCGCAACCGGCNNCCAGGCGGACACCTTCCGTAACGGCAACGCACACGTGCAGCTGTATATTGACAACTCGTTTTCCATGGAAAACGCCGCATCGGAAGGGAACCTGCTGAACGAAGCCAAGAACAAGGCCATGGCCATCGTGGACGCTTTCGGGGAATCGGACGTCTTCATGCTGCTTACCAACGACAAGGAAGCACGTCATGGCCGTTTTATGGGCAAAGCGGACATAAAAAAAGAAATCGCCGCCCTGCAGCCCAGCCCGTGCAGCCAGTCCCTGGACGACATGATGCAATACGGTTTGCGTCATCTGGCGGCGGAAAAAGGGAAGAACAAACAACTTTTCCTCCTCTCCGACTTCCAGCTATCCACCTGCCCCCTTCCGAAACTCCCTTCAGACACCACTGTGCTAGTGCATTTTGTCCCATTGGAAGCCGCCACTGCAGACAACCTGTTCATCGACAGCTGCTGGTTTGAATCCCCCCTCTTCCTCAGCGGTCAGGAATGCAGGCTGCGTGCGGTGCTGCGCCATTCGGGACGCAACGATTTGGATAAAGTGCCGGTGAAACTGTTTGTGAACGGACGGCAGAAAGCCATTGCCACCGCAGACATCAAAGCCGGCGGACGCGCCCTTCTTGACATGGTTTTCACGGCGGAAGGCGAAGGTTGGCAACGTGCCTGTCTGGAAATCACAGATTATCCTGTCACCTTTGACGACCGCTTTTATTTTTCTTTTCAAATCTCCAGCCAATTACCGGTATGCCGTATTGCCGCCGGACAGGAGAACCCCTACCTCAACGCCCTTTTTGCGGAGGATTCGGCCATCGCCTACCTGAACATGCCGCTGCAGCAGATGGACTATAGCCAAGTGGAGACGCAACGCCTGCTGATACTGGATCAGGCGGAAAATCCCGGGAACAGCTTACTGCAGGCCTTGCGGGATTATGTGGAGAAAGGGGGCAACCTGCTGGTCATTCCGAGCCGTAATGCGGACAAAGCCCTGCAAAACGAGGTGAACCGGGCGTTTGGTCTGGGCGCGTTCACCCAGCTGGACACCCACCGTGGCAAAGTGACGGAAATCCGATGGGAGCACCGTTTGTATGCGGAAGCCATGGACGCCCCGGACGAGAATATGGATATGCCCATGGTTTTCAAACACTACCGTCTTGAAAACACCTTGGGATCCGGGAAAGAGACCCTGCTCCGCCTTGAAAACGGGGACGATTTCCTGAACGTGCAGCATGTGGGTTCCGGATGCGTGTACCTGCTGACCGCCCCCATAGACGATGCGTTCACCAGCTTTCAGCGGCATGCCCTGTTCGTACCCAGCCTGTATAACATGGCCCTGTTCACCAATGAGCCATCCCGCATCTGCCACACCTTGGGCGCCAACGAACCTATCCCTATTGAAAAAGACGCCGTTTCCGCGAATGAGCTGCCGACTCTGCGCAGCGAAGACGGAAATTTTTCCTGCATTCCCGAAGTACGCCGCACCTACAACCAATGCGATGTGTTTGTGCACGACCAGTTGCGGGAAGCCGGAAACTACCTGCTCTGCCGGAAGGAAACAGCGGTTGCGGCACTGGCCTTCAACTATGACCGCAGGGAGTCCGTATTGGATTACTGGAAGACAAGCGACCTGAAACAGTACAGCCGCAATGTGCGCAATACCGATGTGCTGACTAACAGAAACCTTTCCCGGGGAAAACTGGCGGAACAAGTGGGAACCGCCCGGCGGGGCAGCGGGCGCTGGCTGTGGCTGGCCTTGCTGCTGCTTGCGGCGGAAACCTTTTTGCTGCGCTTATGGAAGGAATAGAAGAACGCATTTTCAGCATTGCTTCGGCCAAGGATTTTGAACAAGCCGCTTTGGAGGTTTTCCGTTTCCAATACCTCCATTGCTCCGTCTATCGGAAATATGCGGAGGCTATCGGGCACATGCCGGACAAGGTGGATAAGCTGGAAGATATTCCCTTTCTGCCCATTGAGTTTTTCAAAACACAGACCATTTATTGCGGTGACACACCACCGGAAGCCGTTTTCACCAGCAGCGGCACTACGGGCATGACCCCTTCACGCCATTATGTCCGCTCCCTCGCGCTTTACCGGCGCAGCTTCGGCCTGGCCTTCCGTAAAATGGTGGGAGATCCCAAGGATTTCGCCATACTGGCGCTGCTCCCCTCCTACCTGGAGCGCAAAGGATCTTCCTTATTGTATATGATGCAGGCGCTTATGGATGAGAGCGGGCATCCGATGAACCGTTTTTACCTGCACCAATTGGACACGCTGGCCGAAAACCTGGAGGAGCTGGCCGCACAAGAGCAGCCAAGTATTCTTTTCGGAGTGAGTTTCGCCCTGTTGGAGCTGGTGGAGCGCCACCGCTTCCACCTGCCCGACCTCATCGTGTTCGAAACCGGCGGAATGAAAGGCCGGCGCAAGGAGATCTTGCGCGAAGAGCTGCACCAGCAGCTATGCGACGGTTTGGGCGTTGCCAAAATCCGCTCCGAATACGGCATGGCGGAACTGATGTCGCAGGCATACACGGACGGGGGCGAGCTGTTCCGCTGCCCGCCTTGGATGCGCGTGATCATCCGCGACATGTACGACCCGCTCACCCTGCTGCATACCCCGGGAAGGAAAGGCGGCATCAATGTCATTGACCTTGCCAACCTCCACAGCTGCTCCTTCATCGCCACCCAGGACATTGGCGACCTCACACCGGACGGAAGCTTCCGCGTCCTTGGCCGCTTCGGGCAGGCCGATATGCGCGGCTGTAATCTGCTGGTGCTGGAGGATTAGCATGACGGGGATTGAAAGCAAGCCATCCGTATTGGGATTTTGAGTAACTTTGCAGCCACGATAATACGACATGAAAGAAATGAAAAAAGCACAAATATAACATGGAGAATATTCAGATATTCAAAGACAAAAAAAT
>DBVK01000058.1:1757-2592 GCA_002308135.1 Bacteroidales bacterium UBA1266 | reverse complement strand
CAAATGGAATAACCGGGGATGTCAACTCCGCTTTCCTCGGAAGGGGCAAGCACGGCGCGGAAATTGAAATCCTTGATATGGCTTGCAAACGGCTCCTGCTTGGCGAACACATTGGCCAGGTCGCGACAATGCTGCTGAAACAAAGCCATTTCGCCGGCGGTATAGCCTTCGGGCAGAATCACAATGTCCACCTTGCTTTCAGGCGTGCCGTTAATCAGGACGTCATCCACAGGAAAAACATAGCGCCGCTCGGAGGTGTTGAACATTTCGCCAGGCTCATAGAGTTTGGAGAAGACTTCCACAAAAACACCTTCATAATTCCTTCTTTCCAGGATGATATAGGCCTTGTTACGCGGTAGCGGGACACTCACGGACTCTTCATAGCAGCGCTCCATTTTTTTCGCTTCACCGGTGGTTTGCCATTCGCGGAACAAAGGACAGTAACCTTTTGAATATATCGTTGTGTTGGTCTGTGCATCAATCACTTTTACCCTGTTTGTACCGGAGTGGAAAGGATCGGTCAGGTTTACCTTGGAACCGCCGAAATACGGTTCAATGATAAAACGCTCAAACACATAGTGTGAAGTGTCGGCGTTTCCGCATTGGAAAACATCCATACGCAACGAACCCTCGTCAAGGAAATACTGTTCGAAACTGATGTGCTGCGCTTTCGAAAGCAATGAAAACGCAAAGGCAAACAGAAGCAGAAAGGTTTTTTTCATAGAAAACGGAAATGATTTCAGTTTGCAAAGATAAACAAAACCGTATAGCGAGGTGTCCTTTCCTCCCAAAAAAAATCTGTGCTTTTCCCCATCCCTTTTGCAAAATTGCCGTC
>DBVK01000058.1:1532-1748 GCA_002308135.1 Bacteroidales bacterium UBA1266 | reverse complement strand
GGGAGGGGGGCTGGTCTGTGGGCGCCGCTGGCCGGAAGGACGGGTGGTGACGGGGTCACGCTTGCTTGTTTTCAGACGAAAGACGGATTCGTTTTCAACGCGCGGGCAATAAAAAGGGGGGAGGGGCGTTGTTGGGGTGTTGTTTTATAATGGATGGAGTAAGTGATAATTGAAATGAAGAAACCGATGGGTGTTTTGTTGACTTTTTTTGTGGCG
>DBVK01000058.1:0-1508 GCA_002308135.1 Bacteroidales bacterium UBA1266 | reverse complement strand
CTCTTTGGCAAGAATCCTTCTGGAGAGAGACTGGAACGTGTCCGCCAGTCGCCCAACTACCGCAACGGGGCTTTTCACAACGAAGTGGAGACACAGACCATTGCCGTGAGCGTTTGGACGATGGCGAGGAACATGTTCCAGCGCCATCCCGACAAACGTCCCTCTGACTCTCTCCCTGTGGTGCGCACCGACCTGCGTGCGCTGCCCAAAGACAGTAATCTTATCGTGTGGTTCGGGCATTCAAGCTACCTGCTGCAGCTTGACGGCAAGCGCATTCTGGTGGATCCGGTGCTGGTGGGCGCTTCGCCTGTGCCGTTCGCTATCAGGGCCTTTACGGGCGCCAATTGTTATCGGCCTGAGGATATGCCGGAAGTGGATTATGTCATTGTTACGCATGACCACTACGATCATCTGGACTACAAAACACAAAAGGCCCTGCGGGACAGCATAGGACATGTGGTGGTGCCGCTGGGGGTCGGATCCCACTTCGAACATTGGGGGTTTAACGCGGAGAAGATCCATGACCTCGATTGGTACGAAAAGCGCACTTTTGACGACGGGTTCACCTTCCATTGCATGCCCGCCCGCCATTTTTCAGGCCGCGGAAAGGGCAGCAACAAGACCCTATGGGGTTCGTTTGTCATAGAAAGCCCTTCGGGCAAACGCGTATTCGTGGGCGGTGACGGGGGATACGGCCCGCATTTCAAACGTATAGGCGAAATGTTTCCGGACATTGACCTGGCCATTCTTGAGAACGGGCAATACAATGCCATGTGGCCGCAAATCCACACCCTGCCCGAAGAACTCAGCTTGGTGATGACCGATATCGCCGCCAAACGCTATCTCACTGTCCATCATGGCAAATACTCCCTTTCCACCCATCCGTGGGACGAGCCGCTGCAGAATGAAAGACGAGCCGCGTCCGCTTCGGGCAGCGACCTCATCGTCCTCAGCATCGGGGAGGTGAAGCCTATAGAATGAAGCGCATACATCCTCTCCATCATGCGAACCCCCAAGGAGAACAAACTATAAAATATTGATTTTCTGCTGTGTTTCCACGGGCGGATACCGTTCCCCAAGCGTTTGTCCGCCGAAACCGCAGTGAAAACCATGAGGTTTTTTTTTCAATCATCCTGAATGCTGTGTCAAAACGGTGGTGTTCCCTGTACTCAAAAACACGGACAAGGAATTTGCAGTCAGCATCTTTGAAATCAACGGCGAAAAAAAAGTTTAAATAAGCCGCTCGCGATATATTAATTTTTGTACTTTTGCATCGTGAACGATATAAATCGAACGATGGCATACGAGCAACTGAATTTTGACAACAGGCTGTGTTTCAGGTTTTATGCCGTGGAATGCCTTGTGATGGGGGGCAAACCATCTGTATCTCAACCTCATCGAAAAAATCGCTTACGGGAACGTCTTCATTGCAATGATGTAATTTATGATTAAAAAAATCACAGGTATGGCTGTAGGGATGCTTCTGCTTCTCACGGCCGGCACCCAAA
>DBVK01000049.1 GCA_002308135.1 Bacteroidales bacterium UBA1266 | reverse complement strand
GCTTATCGAACCCTATCTGCTCCAGCAGGGCTTTATTCACCGCACCCCGCGCGGGCGCATCGCCACCGCGCTGGCCTACCGTCACTTTCAGCGCACTCCCCCGGAAATCGCCGGAAGCGGTTCACTGTTTGCGAGTTAAAAAAGCATCTTCCCCTGTGAAGACGTCTCCGGTCTCCCCTTCGAGAGTGTACCGATCTGCAAGGGGATCCGCCCAAGTGTAACATTTGGAAATTATTGATTTATATCGGCAATCTCTCCGTTTTTCCCCATCAGGTCAGCCAGGCCATTCCTGTACGTCCCCTTCAAATTGCGGTTTGCCATCGATATCCGGGAAGAGGTGTGCTTTTAAAGTCACACTCTCGTGTCACTCACAGAGTGCGAATAAAAATATCAATTAAAATCAGCATATTACAACATGGCAAACATCTTGCATAACTATATGGCAAGTATCTGAACCGCATTACGGGGAGAAAAAAAGATGATCAATCAATGCACCTTGGCAGCCCCCCTGACCTTCTCCGGCGTCGGAGTCCATTCCGGTCAGACTATCCATGTTACATTACGTCCGGCCCAAAGCGGCAACGGCATCATTTTTTACCGCAATATGGGCGACCGGATTGTTTCCATCAAGGCCTGTTCGGAAAATGTGGTGGATACACGCATGGCCACGGTTCTTGGCCGCAACGGCGCAAGCGTTGCAACCGTCGAGCACCTGTTGGGCGCACTGTACAGCTTCGGTATTGACAACCTGAATATTGATATTGATGGCCCGGAAGTTCCGGTGATGGATGGCAGCGCCCGCTTCTATGTTGAAAAAATCCGCGCCATTGGCATTAAAAAACTGCATGCCACGCGCAAATACCTCTCCATCCGCAAACCGATTTCCTTGGCATCCGGAGAAAAACGAATCAACATCATCCCCTCGCGTTTTTTCCGCATCACGTTCAAGATTGCCTTTGATCATCCCTGCATCGGCACCGAAAGCCATACCATCAAGGTAACGCCGGAAACTTTCCTGCAGGAAATCGCGCCGGCACGCACCTTCGGCTTCATGAAAGAGTTTGAATACCTCAAGGCGAACAACCTGGCCAAAGGCGCTTCTTTCAAGAATACGGTGGTTATCGGTGACAACGCGGTGCTCAATCCGGAAGGCCTGCGTTTCCCGGACGAATTTGTACGGCATAAAATACTTGATATGATTGGTGATTTTAGCCTGCTTGGTTTCCCGATTCTGGGACATATCAAGGCCAGCAAATCAGGCCATGAATTCAACCACGAAATGGTGGAGAAAATCCTCGCCTCTCCCGAGTGCTGGAAACTGGCGGAATTCTCCGAGCAGGACCTTGAAGAAGCGTTCCAGCTTCAGCCGGAAACCTGTTTTGGAAAAGCGGTATTGTCCCAGGTATAAGAAGCAAAGAAGTATATTATTGTATTGGTCCCCCAAGAAGTCCCACCCCCCAAAAAAGCAACGGTTGACGCCGTTGCTTTTTTATTTGCAAGAGATCTCGTGGTTGAACTGAATATGTTCAACAGCGTGCTGGTCGATGGTTTTGGGGATTGAGAAATAAAAAAACGGGAGCCGGATATTCCGTCCAGTTCCCGCCTTTTTGCTGTATTTGTTACGCCAAACCGATGTACACGTCACCTTTTCTGTGTCAACGCATTGATAAACAAATGTTCTCAAGAGAGCGGTTCTGCCAGAGCTTCTTTGTCGGCTGGCTCCGATAAATCAGAAAAGTTGGAAATCCGCACGTCTCCTTCAGGAAAACGGGCAATCACATCCAGTTCTCCGCCCATTGCACGAATATGGCTGCGCAATGTCGAAATATACATGTCCGTGCGCTTCTCCATTTGCGCTATGGAGGGCTGGCTGACCTGCAAAGCCTCGGCCAAAAGCGCCTGGGAAAGTCCACGGGCACGACGGACTTCCTGAAGAGGCATTTCCGCAAGCATGGCATCTGCTTTGGCCATGGCGCGTGCTCTGGATTCTGGCGGCATGGAGCGAACAAAGTCCTGAAAATTCTTAGCCATTGAGCACCCCCTCCTTTTTGAGTTCCTGTAAATGTTCTTCGTAAATCCTGTCCGCAACCGGCACAAT
This sequence comes from Bacteroidales bacterium UBA1266, assembly GCA_002308135.1. The sequence goes on along the minus strand of DBVK01000049.1, from coordinate 452 downwards.
TCTTTCGTACCATGTATCATCGCCGGTTTTATCGCCCCCGATAAGCAGAATGGCAACCCGGCGCGGGTCAAAAGCGTAAAGAGTTCTTAGCGGGTGTCCACCGCTTTGAGTTCTGAGTTCCCTCATGTGACCATAACGGGATCCTTTTATCCCGGAGCTGTGCGGAAAACCAAGATTTGGCCCTTTACGGTGCAGAAGTTCAACGCTGGCAACAACATCTTCCTGCTGCTCCAGCGTCAGGCTTTCAAGCCATTCCCCATATTCATCGGTGTATTCAATAAGNNACTTTTGTCAATACGAAGCTATCTTGACCAGTAAGAGAATAGGTAAACCCCTCACTTCTTACACAGTATAGTTGGCCGCAGTCCAGATCAGATACAACAAAAGCGGGATGGGTATTCCGCCCAATTCCCGCTTTTCAAATAAAAAAAGAGAAACCCGTTTTAGGCGGG
>DBVK01000123.1:273-2921 GCA_002308135.1 Bacteroidales bacterium UBA1266 | reverse complement strand
TGAAGGAAAGCGGTGTAACCCGTCGTTTGGCCAACACTGCCTCCAATTCGCTGATGGATATCGTCACCATACTGTTGGGTCTGACAGTGGGCGCCTCCACGCAAGCCACCACCTTCCTGACGCCGAAGTCCGTGCTGATTTTCTGCATTGGCGCCCTTTCCTTCGTGATCGCCACGTTTTCCGGTGTGCTTTTCGTGAAATTTTTCAACCTCTTCCTGAAAGAAGGAAACAAGATCAATCCGCTGATCGGGAATGCGGGTGTTTCGGCAGTGCCGGATGCCGCCCGTGTTTCGCAGGACGTGGGCTTGCACTACGATAAGGGCAACTACCTGCTGATGCATGCTATGGGACCGAATGTCTCCGGTGTGATCGGCAGTGCGGTAGCCGCCGGTCTGCTCTTAGGGTTCTTAGGATAGGAATGGCAACAAACAACATAAACATAAACAGAAAAACAGTAAGATTATGAAACCAACGCATATTGAACACATTGGAATAGCTGTAAAGCGTCTGGAGGAAGCGATTCCGTATTACGAGAAAGTGCTGGGGCTGAAATGCTACGCCATTGAGGAAGTNNCCGACCAGAAAGTGAAAACCGCCTTTTTCAAGATAGGGCAGACCAAACTGGAGCTCTTGGAACCGACCTGCGAAGAGAGCACCATCGCCGCTTTCCTGGAGAAAAAAGGGCCCGGTGTGCACCATATCGCCTTTGCGGTGGAGGATGTGAACCAGGCCTTGCACGATGTGGAGGAAAAGGAGGTCCGTCTCATTGACAAGCAGGGCCGCAAGGGCGCTGAGGGCTTGAGGATAGGCTTCCTGCATCCGAAGTCGACAGGCGGCGTGCTGACGGAATTGTGCGAAGATCCCAAAAACAAATAAGCATAAAAAAATACGCGATATGATGACAATGCAGGATAAAGTAAAAGAGTTACTGGAATTAAGGGCTAAAGCCCGGCTCGGTGGCGGTGAGAAACGAATTGAGAAACAGCACAGCCAGGGCAAGATGACCGCTCGCGAGCGTATCCAGGCGCTGTTGGACGAGGGCAGTTTTGAGGAGATGGACATGTTTGTGACCCACCGCTGCGCCAATTTCGGCATGGAGAAGGAGCATTACCTCTCTGACGGTGTGGTGACCGGTTACGGCACCATTGACGGAAGACTGGTCTATGTGTTCGCACAGGATTTCACCGTCTATGGCGGTTCCCTGTCCGAAACCCAGTCCCAGAAAATTTGTAAAGTGTTGGATGCTGCCATGAAAATGGGCGCACCGGTCATTGGAATCAATGACTCCGGTGGGGCGCGTATCCAGGAGGGCGTGAACAGCCTGGCCGGTTATTCCGAAATATTCCAGCGTAATATCCTGGCGTCCGGTGTGGTGCCCCAGATTTCCGCCATTTTCGGACCTTGCGCGGGCGGCGCCGTCTATTCTCCTGCCTTGACCGATTTTGTGATGATGGTAAAAAACAACAGCTACATGTTCCTGACCGGCCCTAAGGTGGTGAAAACCGTTATCGGAGAAGACGTGACCACGGAGCAGCTTGGCGGCGCCAGCGTACATGCCTCCAAATCCGGTGTGGCGCAGCTGACAGTGGATACAGAGGAGGAAGGTCTGCAGATGATTCGTCGCCTGTTGGGCTATCTTCCTTCCAACAACATGGAGACGGCTCCGGATGTGGAATGCAACGACCCCATCGAACGTGTGGAGGATTACCTGAACAGCATTATCCCTGACAATCCCAACAAAGCATACGACATGAAGGAGGTTATCTCCGCTGTGGTGGATAACGGCGAATTCCTGGAAGTCCTGCCGCAGTATGCCAAAAATATCATCACCGGTTTCGCCCGCATGGGCGGCATGTCGGTAGGTGTGGTGGCCAACCAGCCTTCCCATATGGCCGGTGTGCTGGATATCAACGCTTCCCGTAAGGGAGCCCGCTTCGTGCGTTTCTGCGACGCCTTTAACATTCCGTTGGTGACGCTGGTGGATGTGCCTGGATTCCTTCCCGGTACGGTGCAGGAATACGGTGGGGTGATTACCCATGGCGCCAAACTGCTGTACGCTTACGGAGAAGCCACGGTGCCGAAAGTGACCGTCACCCTGCGCAAATCCTACGGTGGTTCCCACATTGTGATGAGTTGCAAGCAGTTGCGTGGTGATATGAACTATGCCTGGCCGACCGCTGAAATTGCTGTGATGGGCGCGGACGGTGCGGTGGAGGTGCTGTATGCCAAGGAAATCAAGGCCGAAACCGACCCGCAGAAGCAGATTGAGGCCATCACCGCCCGTAAGGACGAATACAACAAGCTGTTCTGCAATCCTTACAATGCCGCCCGTTACGGTTACATTGACGATGTGATTGAGCCGCGCAACACACGTTACCGTGTCATCAAGGCTTTGCAGACGCTTTCCACCAAACATCTGGAGAATCCTGCCAAGAAGCACGACAACCTGCCGCTGTAAGGAGGTTTCCCATAAAAAAATCAAGGCATCGGGCGTTCCGGTGCCTTTTTTTTGTCAAAAGTGCGAATGGTATTGTTTTTTTGTCTATTTTTGCATTCCTGAAAAAATCATCAGAGTATTAACAAAGAAAAGAGGTATAATTTATGATTATCGTCCCGGTTAAAGAGGGTGAAAACGTTGAGAAAGCGTT
>DBVK01000123.1:0-257 GCA_002308135.1 Bacteroidales bacterium UBA1266 | reverse complement strand
AAGAAATTCAAACGTAAATTCGAAAAAACGGGTGTCGTCAAGGAATTGCGCGAACGTCAGAAATTCACCAAAAAGTCGGTGATCCGTCGGGAGCAGCTTCGCAAAGCGATTTACGTGCAGCATCTGCGCGACAAGGAAGAAGATTAATTCCCAGGCATCGTTTTTCATATTTAAAAAAGTGTTACTTTTGAATCATCAAAGGTGACACTTTTTTTTATGGACAGGGCAGCTGATTTTCTTGCGTATCTGAAAGTGGA